>JBEEMN010000363.1:0-3057 GCA_041192625.1 Armatimonadota bacterium | reverse complement strand
ACCAATACGACATGACTTTTGTCCGATTTTGGATGCGGCTGACAGGCCATAAGGAAAACATCATCTCCCTTGACACTCTTACGACCGATGCGGGCAGCCAGACGTGTTACATCCACATTTTGCTGGCTGACCAATCTAGCCCAAGCCTTGTTGATATTACTGTTCCCGTAAAGAACGTATGTTCTGTCTTCATCTAATGGGTCTGTATCAAGGAAAACATCACTATGTCCGTTCCCGCGGACCATCCATGTTTCGAGGTGATAGCGGGCAATCTGCAGTGCTAAATCATTTTCAGCGGCAGTACCACCGGTTGGAAGAACCAGTGCAAAGCGATTCCCGATGGCATTCTTGAAAGGTCCACAGCGTTGCGGCGTTTTCTGTCCGACCTGCATGTCACCTACGACACGCCATTTGGATCCAGTGAGCGCTACATGAACGGTACCAGTTTGGGGAATCTGCAGCGTTTGGCCATTAATCTTGACCGTTGTCGGTCGCTTCTTATCCGAGCGTTCGGCAATCGCAAGCCGCTGGATGTTTTCTGCCGTGATCCAAAGCTCCGCTGGCGATGCCTTCCATGTCGCAGAAACCTTTGACATTTCCCCCCATACATGCTGCTGAATGACTTCGACCCAGAAGGCATTTGCAGAGATTCCGGGATGAGGCGTCGAGAACGAAAATGTGTCAGGATCTGCAACCGAGGATGAGCGGATTGCGGAGGTAATTCCCGGCCAATCGAGACAATCGGCTCCTGCCCCCTGCGGTCCATCCCACCAGTGCCCAGCGCCTGGTTGTTCATGATAACCAAACCGTGGGTGACGCCGATTTTCGAGAACAGACTTCATCGTTCGCGCTTCTGTAACCGGTACGTTGTCATCGGCATCTCCATGAAGAATGAAAACACTTGGATAGTCAAGGTTACCAGCACGCTTTAAGGTGTCGTATTCGTTATTCGCCCGATTAAACACGGTGTCTACAGCATCGGGTTGCTGTGGACTGCGAGCCCCTCCCCCATATGATGCAAACGATACCCACCCTGCGCTTGGCGCGATGGATGCGAATGTTGATGGATAGAGTGATCCATTGACCCAGGTTCCGTGCCCCCCCATCGAGTGACCAGCAAGATGGACTTTCGCCGGAGTCATTGGGAGTCTGGCACTTGCATCCGCCAGAACTTCCATGGCATCCTTGCGGCCCCAGTCTTCCCAATCGAATCCGTATGGGCGACGATTTGTGGCTGCAATCCAGTTGATATCTGCATGATTGCCATATGCTTCCGCCTGCCCCATGCCTTCGACCGATGCTCCGTGAAGGGTGAGTACAAGATTTGGAGACTGTTGACGGCTTTGTGCAGGACGGACACCGTAATACTGAACACTTCCATCGATGTGAGAGATAAACGTGTTCTTCCGCGTATCCTGCGGGCGACGTACACGGGTGGAGACCTTGATCGTGCTTACGATTTTAGATGAATCACTGCTGGACATCCGTTTTGTAGCGACTTGACGCTCCTTGCCACAATCCACTAGCTCAAAGCTAACGGATACCCCATCAGCGCTGGGCCGTTCAACAGGTGGAAGTTTGATTGGAATCTTCGTAGATGACAATGCGGGCAGGTATACGATGTGACTTGCGGTGCTACGAGGTTCAATCGTCGCCATCAGCATAAAGTAACCACCAGCTGCAGGATTCACGACCTGTACACCTGCGTAGACGGTATC
Organism: Armatimonadota bacterium; assembly: GCA_041192625.1. Lineage (GTDB taxonomy): Bacteria > Armatimonadota > Armatimonadia > Armatimonadales > Armatimonadaceae > CAIRTT01. The sequence continues at coordinate 1,339 of JBEEMN010000363.1, read as the reverse complement.
GGTTGAGCCCGGAACAACATCACCGATGGTCAGGTCATTCCCACTGATGAACGCCGTGTTACTTGCAGCTTCAAAGCGCACTGCCAGCCTTCCACGTCCAACGGAAAAGATAAGCTGATTGTTTCCTGCCTTTAGTCGAACCGGAAAATGAAAAGCATCTGTGCCATAAGGGTCGCCACCGTGTACGATTCCTGGCCCGTAAAAGACTCCATGCCCAGATGCACGAACAACAATCGTCTGATCGGCATCCGATGAAACAATCAATGCAACATAACCACCGCGAAGCTCTCGCTCCGCGTAAACACCATCTGCTGAAACAGGCAGTTCGCGCCAGGCAGGACCACCATCGGCAATAGGTCGACCATTCTCAACCATTAGGGAGCCGGCAGCTATTGCAGTTGTTACGCGATCTCGGTCAAATGCGGTACGCCCACCCCGCCCGGATTCGCCAATCACAAGTGCTTTAACAACCTTACAAGTATCTAGGAATGTGTGCATATCGCATTGTAGGGGAACTGACCAGTCCCGTCATGCAGCATTTGACGATTAGATAACAATCATCGACAATTGTATGTATGGGGTCGTAATCACGCTGTTGACTCCAGTGAAAGGAAGCCAAATCGACGATGGTGCCAGCAAACAAAAAGAGCACCTCGAAGAGGTGCTCTCAATCTAGCCCGTAGGGGAATCGAACCCCTGGTTTCCTCCGTGAAAGGGAGGCGCCTTAACCGCTCGACCAACGGGCCACGGGGAACAGTCTACCGCGAAGTTTTTCCACAAGCAAGGTATCAATTGATACAATCAAGGAATGAATTCCCGACTAATCGCGTTGCTCCTGCCTATTCTTGTGAGTCTTACCGCTGGCTGTACTCAGCGGCAAAGCCAAAATGAATCGCGGAGTGCAATGCCATCTGACGGAAACATTCGTGTTTTGTTTACTCGCGTAAAAGAACAAAGTAACCTCGTACATTACAAATGGTCCTTTGTCGGAGATCGTAACTGGAGCGATCCATCCTGCGATCGTTCTTCTTTTCGGGGAAATTGACATTCAATCTCGACGTGCGACTACAGGTGCGCCATGGACATCTAAGGGCGAGATCCGCGGAAGCAACGGTCGAACCGCTAAACTTTCAATTTCTGATGGCAAGTGCGAAGCATCCTGGACCAAAGATGAGCAGGTTGCAGTGGGGAGCGACATTACGCTTGGGAAGATTGGGCAATCCCCCATTACGGTTGTCTTTTCAAAGTAAGTTGGACACAACTCTGCGCATTCCCCATTCACCTTTGCTACCTAATCGGGTGTTGATACCGTTAGATTTTTCTGGGCGCCTTTGAGAAT
>JBEEMN010000362.1:0-2927 GCA_041192625.1 Armatimonadota bacterium | reverse complement strand
AAATAACCCTGCCATTCATGTAAAGACAACAGCGCGCGAGATTATCCGTGATCTGGATGGCAAGCTGGATTTCTTCGTTTCTGGAGTTGGTACTGGCGGAACGATCACTGGGGTTGCATCCGTTCTAAAGGCCGAAATTCCAAATGTAAAAGTCATTGCAGTTGAGCCTAGTAACTCCCCCGTTATCACTCAAACGCTTGCTCATATCCCCGTTGCGCCGGCTCCACATAAAATTCAGGGTATCGGTGCTGGGTTCATTCCGGGAGTGTTGAACACGGCTCTGATTGATGAAGTCATCACCGTGAGCAATGAGGCAGCGGTTGAGACTGCACGTGATGCTATGCAGCGTGAAGGTCTTGCCGTTGGAATCAGCTCCGGAGCAGCCATCCGAGCTGCAATCGAGCTAGCTCATCGCCCCGAGAACAAGGGTAAGCGGATTCTGGCAATTGTTCCATCCAATGCAGAGCGGTACCTTTCAACAATTTTGTTCGACCATTTGCGCTAATTTTTGTAATATTTGACGTCTCCCGTACGATTAGTAAATGTGTTGGATTTGGATAGCGCCAGAGACATCAATATGCTACAATCGCCGGGTTGTTAAAAGTGGCATTCAACGTAATGCTGCTCCCTGCTCATTGGAATCCAGTGAGCCGCGACAGACCATAGGGAGGGTGTATGAACGTATCATACGAAGCAATGTTCTTGATTGACTCCGGACTTGTTGACGAGCAGATCAAAGCTGTTGTCGAGAAGTTCACCGGAATCGTCACAAAGAACGGTGGAGAGATTGTTGATGTGGATGTTTGGGAGCCTCGTAAGCTCGCCTATGAAGTAAAGGGTCGTGAAACAGGTCGTTTCATTCTAATCAACTTCATTTCAACTGCTGCTGTAAAAAACGAGTTGGATCGTATTTTTGGAATCGCTGATGAGATTCTGCGAAGTATGATTATCCGTCAGGATCCTCGTGCAGATGTTCGCCCATCACGTGCACGTGCAGCTGAAGCTGAGCGTCGTGAGCGTGAGGCCGCGGCCCGTGCTGCGAATATGGCTGAAGCAGTTGTTGTTGTCGAGCCAGTGGTTGTTGAAGCACCTGTTGTTGTTGAAGCACCTACTGAGACCGCACCTGCCGAGGCATCCAGCGAAGAAGCATAGTGTCTTCCATCGCGCTGTTCAGTAGCCAACACTGCATCTTTGATGCATCAATCAACTTGGGAGACAAAGAAATTTGAACCGTGTGATATTGATTGGCCGCTTAACCGCCGATCCAGAAGTTCGCTACACACCAAATGGTGTGCCTGTTGCAAGTTTGCGTATTGCCGTGGACCGGCCCCAGTCCAGTGAGTCTCGTGCTCAGGGACAGGAAAAGCAAACAGACTTCATTGATTTGACCGCCTGGAGGCAGTCAGCAGAATTTGCCGGGAAGTATCTTGGTAAAGGACGCTTGATTGCTGTCGAGGGAAAGCTGCAAATCGAAGAGTATCAGGCTCAAGACGGAACCCGTCGAAAAGCCGCGAAAGTTGTTTGTGACAATATCCGACCATTGGATAAGGCTCGTGAAAGTGGTGATTCGGGGGATGGTGGCTATTCACAAGAACGTCAACCATCCAGCGGATACTCACAGCGCCCGCCGGTAAATATGCCGACTTCATCAGGTTTTGATGAAGACGATATTAGTGATCCGTTTGCAGAGTAAACGGATTGTGAGGTTACTATGTCAGCAATGAGACCAGCAAAAAATCGAAAGTTTAAGAAACCAAAGCGCAAGGTTTGTTTCTTCACCGTCAACAAAATTGAATTTATTGACTATAAGAACATCCAGCTGTTGCGCCGGTTTATCACCGACCGCGGCAAGATTCTTCCACGCCGTACAACCGGAACCAGTGCCAAGTACCAGAGAATGCTTTCGCAGGCTATCAAGCGTGCACGCGAAATCGCGCTTCTGCCGTTTGTCGCTGACAACCACTAGTTAAGAATCCGTTCAAAAGAAAGGGAGGCTACATAGAAATATGTGGCCTCCCTTTTTGTTTATGGTTAGTACCAAACCGCTAAGTTGAAAAGGTTTGCCTCTGATGACACCGCATCATGATCTCACCAGAGGCATCCGGGTTACTTACGTGTGGACTTGATGAGCTCCAGTAAGTCAGCTGGTACCGTTTTGAGCACAGATGTAGCCTGCACAATATCGACACCCACGACGTTCGTCCCAACAAGCGCTGCCATCTTACCGAATTCGCGATTGTTGACCAGGTCAGCAGCCTTCATACCGACTCGCATTCCGAGAACGCGATCAAACAAGGTTGGTGCACCGCCACGATGAACATGGCCGACAACCGCATGACGGCTCTCCCAGCCTGTTCGCTTCTCGATCTCACTTGCCAGATATTCTCCAACGTTTCTATTGGAGAGGTTTACGTGACCAAATGAATCCACAACGGCCTCGGTATCGTCGGTTGGAATGTTGGTTCCTTCGGACGCAACTATAAGCGCATACTTCTTACCGCGTGCACGGACACTGTTCAGGTGAGTACACATCGCCTCAACATCAAGGGGTTCTTCCGGCAGCGTTACCCAATCAGCTCCGCCTGCCATACCGACGTACCAGGCAACCCATCCTGCATGGCGTCCCATGACTTCCAGGACGATGACACGCCTGTGTGACCGTGCTGTGTCGCGTAGTCGATCGATTGCATCCAGACCAACCCCAGCGGCCGTATCAAAGCCAAATGTAAAGTCTGTACAGCTAAGGTCATTGTCCATTGTCTTCGGAACACCGACCGTTGGAACGCCATGCTGTGAATACAACTTTGCAGCAACACCAAGAGTGTCTTCTCCGCCACACGCAACAATCGCATCAAACTTTGCTGACTTGATATTGGCCAAAACGGTATTCAAGTCATCTGGGTTCTTGAAGGGATTCGTTCTGGATG
>JBEEMN010000361.1:0-5251 GCA_041192625.1 Armatimonadota bacterium | reverse complement strand
GCCACGTCCGAAGACACGGAATGCATCCGAAGATTCGGTTTCCTCAACACGCAGCGCGACATTGGACTCAAGTTCCTTCATCAGGCGCTCACGCAGCTTACGGCTGGTGTGGTGGAGACCTTCCTTACCGGCGAATGGACTGGTGTTGACACTAAATGTCATCTGCAGCGTTGGCTCATCCACGGTTGGAGGAGGCAGCTGGGTTGGGTTTTCACCGAAGGCGATGGTTTCACCGATGGTGATATCCGGAATACCGGTTATAGCAATGATGTCGCCAGGAACGGCAGCATCAACCAGAGTGCGCTTCAGACCCTCGTAGACATAGACGTTCTGAACACGCCCGGAATACTTGGTGCCATCCCGGCGGAAAACCGTAACCGTGTGGTTTGGCTTCAGCTCACCGGAGAAGACCTTGCCAATACCGAGGCGGCCAAGGTGTGCATCGACATCGATGGTCGAAATCATCGCCTGAAGGTCATCCGAGTTCGTACCAGTCACCTTTGGTGGAGCAACGTGGTCCACGATAGTCTGGAACAACGGAACCAGCGTTTCGCCAGGAGCTGCATCCCAGTCGAGGGATGCTTTGCCATCAAGTGCCGTCGCGTAGACAACTGGGAACTCCAGCTGTATATCGCTTGCCCCGAGCTCAGCAAAGAGGTCAAAGGTTTCATTGATGACCCAGTCAGGGCGTGCATCCGCGCGGTCCATTTTGTTAACCACGACGATGACTTTATGACCGGCTTGGAGTGCTTTCTCGAGAACGAAGCGCGTCTGTGGCATAGGACCATCAACGGCATCCACGAGGAGGAGAACAGCATCCACGACGAGCATCACGCGCTCAACTTCACCACCGAAGTCAGCGTGGCCAGGGGTATCAACAACATTGATCTTTACACCTGCATAATGGATTGCAGTGTGCTTGGAGATAATGGTAATTCCACGCTCACGCTCTTGATCCATGCGGTCCATGACGCGCTCAGCGACTTCCTGGTTATCCCGGAAGGCGCCTCCCTGCTTGAGCATGCCGTCCAACAGGGTCGTTTTCCCGTGGTCAACGTGGGCAATGATGGCGATATTGCGGAGCATTTTATACCTCTAAATGCGATAGCGGCGGAATGCGCAACCCCCCGTCGCGCCCCGTCCAGACATAGAAAAACCTGCGTGGAATCCACGCAGGTTCCCTCATATCCTACCACAGGGTTTAAAAATGCCCGCAATCAAAGGAAAATTCAGGTATTTCAGGCACCTTGACGGTTGTTATGCGTTGCCATCAGGAACACACGGCAGGCTCCCAGAATGGACATGATGCTGAGAATTCCCATCATCCGTTCCGCATCACAGGTCACCCCAAGCACACTGCCGCCTGCGGTGGACACTTGGAAGTTCACAAGCGTGAGTGCGGCTCCAATCGTGACACCAACTGCCGCAAGGGCACCTGCCGTACTTCGCGCAAGCAGCATCCGAAGTGCAGCAAGCACCGTCACAGCAACAGGGACCAGCTCAGGAACCGGTGCCAAAGCGATGGCCAGCGTTACGAGGAACGAAGCTCCGACGACGGAAAACGCGAAGTTGACCCATGCGCGGCGGAGGAAGGGACGCTTGATCCTAATCAATGCTGCAAGGAGTCCAACAACAGCAATCACAATGCTTGGCAGTGAAATCGGAAGACCCTTGAGCTTTGCGATCGGCGATTTGTCTTGCGCAACCATCATCGCAAATGGCTCAGGAAGCTCATCGGAGCGCCCCGTCCACTTAGCAGCAAGCGCCGTGGCGTTATCGACATTTAAAATGCCCGCGCCATACTTCTTGACATCCCCGCCGGTCACCTTCGCCGCAGACTCTGTCAGTGCCTTGCGGACTTTGGCTGGATCCTTAATGCCTTGTGCCATCACGAGCGCAGCTGCAGCCGCAACGTGAGGGCTTGCCATGCTGGTCCCTTGGAAGGCGTAGTAGCCATCCCCCTGACCGCCATATTCCACTGGTAGGTTGGTGTTTTGCAGGATGCCCGCGGACTCATCACGGTCCGAATAGCCACCGATGTCACCGCCTGGCGCAGCGAGCGCAACCTGCTTGCCCCAGCTGGAGTAGCCTGCGAGCTTACCGGATGGCCCGACAGAACTTACCGCGATGCACTCGGAGTAGGCTGCGGGATACCCGACGCCCTGCTTGCCCGAGTTGCCAGCCGCGGCGACGATGACGACACCCTTTTTGGATGCATACGTACATGCACTGCGGATAACTGCATCCGGGAAGGGGCTACCAAGGCTCATGTTGATAACATTGGCACCTTTGTCCGCAGCCCAGCGGATGGCATCGGCGATAAAACCTTGAGAGGCATGATGGTCGCGCCATAGGCGAGGCCTGCGACACCTTCGGAATTATTGGTTGCTTCGGCGATGGTCCCGGCGACATGGGTTCCGTGGCCATGGTCATCGTATGGGTCCGTGTCACGATTTACAAAGTCATAACCGGCCGTAAAGGTTGTGGATCCGAAGTCGCGGCAAGCTTGTCCCTTGCCACTGGATGTTCCAGAAACACCGGTATCGATAACGGCTACGACAACGCCTGTTCCACGGGAGCGCTTCCATGCGGCTTCCGCACCAACCATTTGGAAGTTCCACTGCTCGGCGTAGCGAGGATCATTTGGGGATGTTGACGTAGGACTAACAGAGTTTGCGACTTTGCCGTTTTGCCGGAGGTTCAGAGGCAGAAAATCTGGGTCGAGCTGATAGGTGTGCTCATTGTCATAGGCATCGATGTTAGTGGCTGTCTTCAGTGCTGCAAGCGCTTTGACGCGCTCAGCGGCAGACAGAAAGACTTGATAGACATGGTTACTCGATGAAACGACCGAGTTCGGTTTCCAGCGGCCGCCGATTTTTGCTTGCAGCTGGGCGATTTCCGCTTTGGATGCCTTGTCTGCAACATCGACAATCAATGGGGATGACTGTGCGGATGCGAGGTTTGCGACACCGGCAACAATGGCGGTGGCGACGAAGAGGTTGCGAATCAAAGCCTTCATACTGCTGGCTCCTGCTTCAATTGAGGGTTGCGCTCAAGGATATAGTCGTAGCGGTCACGGGTACGCCCGGTTCGCATGTCGAACAGAGGGGTGCCACCCGCATAATTGGTTCCCTTTGGGTCCCCAAAATCATTGCGGCCTTCAGCCTTAATCCAGGCATCTATGCGCTTCTTTGTCGCTTCATCCACTGCCATACTGTTCAACCCTACCTTAGTGCATTCTACCTGTGAATCTTATGGATGGTTCCCTTCATGACAACTCGGAACAGAGGTGCTAACCCGGAAGCAGAATTAGGATAATTTTGTAATGAAATGGGCAAGATGGACGGCTTGTTAATAGCATCCGAAGCTGCCGGTGGACGCTGCATACGTTTTTGCGGTAACTTGCACGCATCAACAGGGTTTTCAATACTCACACCCTGTGCCGGGAACAACACTTAATGATTACAACGGACAGTGGTCTTCAGTACGAAGACATCACCATCGGGCAGGGACCAACCGCCGCAAAGGGCCAAAATGTCTCCGTCCACTACACAGGTGTCCTCGCGGATGGAACCCAGTTCGACAGCTCGGTCGGCCGCGGGCCATTCGAGTTCACTCTCGGTGTCGGAATGGTGATCAAGGGCTGGGACGAAGGCGTTGCCGGGATGCAGATCGGTGGCAAGCGCAAGCTAGTGATTCCAGGCAACCTCGCGTATGGCGATCAAGGCTTCCCCGGAGTTATTCCACCTAACGCCACCCTCACTTTCGATGTCCAGCTGCTTAGCGTGTCTGGGGATGCATATCCGGAAGCCACACCCATCGATGAAAGCGCATTGACAACCACCGCAAGCGGTCTGCAGTTCGCTGACATCGTGGTTGGTGATGGCACCGAAGCCAAGCATGGCAATACAGTTGCCGTGCACTACACGGGCATCCTCACGGATGGCACACAGTTCGACTCCAGTCGTGGCCGTGGACCATTCGAGTTCCCACTCGGCGGCGGCCGTGTCATCAAGGGCTGGGACGAAGGCGTTGCTGGCATGAAAATCGGCGGACAGCGCAAGCTCGTGATTCCAGGACATCTCGCCTATGGCGAAAATGGTTACCCTGGCGTCATCCCACCCAATGCAACACTCATCTTCGATGTGGAACTCATCGGAGTGAAAGGCTGATATAGATACACCATGATGACAAAGTACTTTCTGGCAATCTTCGCCATTGTTGGACTTCTTGCTGCAGGCTGCGATCAGCCAAAGGCAGCAGAGTCCACTGAGACGGCTACGCTGAACAAAACAGAACCAGCTGGTGCGCCGACAACCACAGATGGCAAGCCTGTCGCCGGACCTCCTGCACCTCCAGCGGATGCACCATCCGAAATCGCCAAAATGGGCCCAACCACCAAGAAGCTCGAATCTGGGCTCGAAATCGAAGAGCTCAAGGTTGGCTCCGGGGATGAAGCCAAGACTGGCACCACGGTGAAGGTTCACTACACCGGCTGGCTGACGAATGGTAAGAAGTTTGATAGCTCTGTTGATCGTAATGAGCCATTTGAGTTCTCCCTCCCAGGTCAGGTGATTCAGGGTTGGAATGATGGCGTTCCAGGCATGAAGGTCGGCGGAAAGCGCAAGCTCAAGATTCCAGCAAAGCTTGGCTATGGCGAGCAGGGCGCTGGTACAGATATCCCACCTGGAGCCACCCTGATCTTCGAAGTCGAGCTGCTCGAAGTTAAGAAGTAATCAACTTCCAATCACCAAACGCGGTAAACAAAACGCCTCTGGATTTCCAGAGGCGTTTTTTGTATGACGCAGGGTCGAACGGATACCTAAGCGAACTCCACCACCATGTCAATCTCGACCGGAATATTCCCCGGGAGGCTGCCAGCTCCGACGGATGTCCTTGCGTGACGGCCATTCTCGCCAAACACATCCTCGAGGAGATCTGAACAGCCATTCATTACTTTTGGATGCTCCGTGAAATCATCCGTGGCATTCACCAAGCCGAACACTTTGACAATCTGCGTGACGCGGTCGATGCTTCCAAGCTCGTGGGCAATGACACCAAGGAGCTGAATCCCCGTCTGACGGGCATAGGCATAGGCTTCCTCGATGGTCACATCCCGGCCGACTTTGCCGATGTAAGGACCATCCGCCTTGCCCGCAAGGAACAAGAGGTTGCCCGTCTTCACGGCATGGATATAGTTACCTGCGGGCTCCGGCGGCGGCGGTAATGTAATTCCAAGCTCGACAAGACG
>JBEEMN010000360.1:0-2956 GCA_041192625.1 Armatimonadota bacterium | reverse complement strand
TTGGTCAATAAAACGCCGATTCCTGCGCGGTTGCTCCATGCGATGTACATCAGGGATGAGAACAGCAAAGGTTATACTCCCGCCATGGCAGTCACCATCGTGGAAATCGCAAAGCGGGCTGGAGTCTCTCACTCCACCGTTTCACGTGTGTTGAATAACACATCGGATGTCATCGCGAAGGACACCCGTGAGCGTGTTCTGACCATCGCGAAAGCCATGGGCTACGTGCCAAACCTTGCCGCGCGCAGTCTTCGTCATGCACGAACACGGATGATCACGGTTTTTTCTGCTGGACCGGATGACTTCTGGTTAGGGGCGAACCCAACGATTATCACGGCTGCGGCGAATGCATTTCGGGATGCAGGCTACGAGCTGTTTTGTTCGTTTGGGGGGAGCGCTGAGTCTACGCGCATGCCGGCGTGGCGCTTTGATGCCGCCGTCTTACTCGACAGGGTCCCGGATGACCTTCGTCACCAGCTCCGTGCGCAGAACACACCCTATGTTGTGATCAATGACATCGTGGATGAAGATGCCCTGATTGTTCCCGATGATGCGCAGGGCACGGAAGTGATGTTGGAGGAGCTCTACAGTCTCGGGCACCGCAAGATCAGCTTTGTCAGCCCGGGGAGTTGGTATGTTGGGCACCATTCTATTGTTGCTCGTCAGGCAGCGTTTACCGCATTTATGCAATCCCATGACCTGCCGCATTCGCTTTCGCTGGAAGATCGCATTGTTAATGAGGACATGGATGGCTGGCTGCGTGGTCAGTTAGATCTTGGAGTTACGGCATTCGTCGCGAATGACCACCACACAGCGATTGTCCTGATGTCGGCTGCGGCGCGTCTGGGTGTGCGGATTCCAGATAACTTTAGTTTGATGTGTTTTAACGATGAGTTTCCACTTTCACTGCTTGAACCTCCGGTGACCTGTGTCTCCCTCGATTCAGAGCTGCTTGGACGGACGGCTGCTCTGTATCTGCTCAGCCTCCTCAGCGACAAGGAGCAGGCGTTAGCGCACGTCACGCGCATCCCGTACCGGCTTGTTTTGAGGAACTCAACAGCCGCGAATTAGGATGGCTAGGATGCTTGGTAAGTCTTCCAAGGGCATCGGAAACAACACAAGCAGCCGTGTTTGATTTTTGCATTTGCAACAGTCAAAGTGGAATTTTGAAAAGTTGGTGTCCCTGCTATATTGGATGTGGTTAAAACCCGTATTTTCTCGAGTGATGGTCTATTAAATCGCCTGTAATGTTGCTTGGTAATGTTGTCAATAAGGTGAAATACGGATGCTTGCTATGCGGCATTCAGATGGAGACAAAATGAAGAAAGTACTCTTGGGTGCAGTCGCAGCGATTGCAATCACCGGCGCTGCGAATGCGCAATTCGGAACTTGGTACACAAACCAAGGCGCTTGGACGGCTGCCGTTAGCGGAATTCAGACTGAGAACTATACGAATATTGTGACGGGTTCACAGAGCGTTAACTCAGGCTTTGGTGGCTTAGTTACATCGACGAGTTTCTTTACTGGTTTCATGCAAGCTGCACCAGGAATTACAACTGTTGATGCAGCCGCACCTGTTACATTCAGCTTCACAAGCGGAAATGCCTTCGCATTTGTCGGTGGCATTACGACCATCAATGGTACTGTTGCACCGGGTAACCTGGCTGTTTCAGCGAGCGATGGTGGCACGTACACCTTTGGAAGCACCGATCCATTCTCCTTCCTGGGCTATGTCAGCAACTCGGCATCCTTGTCGAGTGTTGGAGTAACGGGTCCTTTGAGCAACTACCTCCAGTTCAGTAGCTTTTCTCTTGGATCTGTTGCACAGAACCCGGGTGGCGGCAACGGCGGTGCAGTTCCTGAGCCAGGAACCGTTGTCTCGATGGGCCTCCTCGGAGCTGGTGTGCTTGGACTCGTTGTCCGCTCACGCCGTCGTATCTCCAACTAGTCACTTCCAGTAAGGACGCAACTCGACCACCTCATGCACTCTGCAAAGAGCTGTGTGGGGTGGTTTTTGCCTTAACGTTGCAACACGCTGATCGTCGGGCTGCGATGTATCCATGCATTCAGTTGAGCGGTGATTCATCGGCATATTGTAAATTAACCATCGTAAATACAACTACTTGATTCACCAAAGTAAATTCCTAAAAATAGTTGGAACCCTAGTAATTTTACGGATGAAGCAATTACCAGTATGCGATATCCTCGTACCACTACCAGCCGTAAGATTGCTGGCTGGAAAGACTAACAGGTGTTCCAGCATCTGAGAGTAACATCCAGCATAGCCTTGCGACTGACAGTGCTTGTTTGATTCATCTGTTTCCAACTATCCCCTAGTGCAAACCGGGGGCTTTTTTATGTCTGGTCTAGATGATCAAAACTTTACCCAGTGGGCATCCGGTAAGTCAACGAGCTGGTGTTTTCCCGGTATTCCTGACAGGGAGTCATCCTGAAATTGGATGTTTCAGGCATTTTTACGAGGCGGATACAAGCAATTCCACGGATTTAGATTTATTCGTTTCGCAAGTATTCTGTTCCCATCGGCGTTGTGATGCGTCCCGACGACACACGTCAGACTCAAAACAGGAGACACAAAATGAAAAAAATATTGACCACCGCTGTGGCAGGTCTGATCTTCGTCGGCACCGCAAACGCACAAGGCACTTGGTACACGGATTACAACACGTGGCTAGCACAGATGACATCGTTCGGTGGAACAGCTGATTACAATAGTGTCGTCGCTGGTGACATGGGCGTAACTTCAATTACTGAAAGTGGAGTCACCCTCACTAACAATAAGATTAGCAACAACCTGTGGGGTGTTAGTTCAACTGGAAATCAGTTCGGTGCAGCTCTTGGCCAAGTGACGTCTTCCGACAGCTCAGACAAACTAACGTTTAGTTTCAGTGGAAATGCTTTTGCTGGACGTTTTCTCGTTACCGATAATCAGGACAAC
>JBEEMN010000359.1:0-2958 GCA_041192625.1 Armatimonadota bacterium | reverse complement strand
ATTTCGCCCGATCACACAGGTGGTATGACCTCCATTGAGAAATGCATCCGCAATCGCCCGACCAATTCCACGGGTCCCCCCGGCCACGATAACCTTCATCACAGCGTTCACCTTCCACCCTCAGACCATCGGAATAACTCTACCCGCTGCAGGCAAGCGCTGTGCATTTACCCATCAGAACTGCAACGCATGCTTACGCGTGATCGCACTCTGCATGAGGCCAATCGCAATACACGTTGTAATCGCACTTGAACCGCCCTGACTGATCAGCGGCAAGGGCACACCAGCGACCGGCAGCAGCCCGCAGTTCATCCCGACATTTACGATGACGTGAAAGGCCAACATCGTCACAACACCCACGGAGACAAGGCGGCCCGTACTGTGCTCTGAAATCACCACAGCCCGAAGCCCTCGGTAAAACAAGGCTCCATATAAAATCAAAATAGTGACGGAACCGACAAAGCCGCTTTCTTCTGCAATGACCGTGAAAATGAAGTCTGTTTGATTCTCAGGCACCCAGTTGCCCGTGTTCTGAATGCCCTTGTTCCAGCCTTGACCCGTAAACCCACCCGCTCCAACGGCAATCGAAGCCTGATTACTCTGGTAGTTCAGCTTTTTGTCCGACTTCTTCAAGCCAACGAGCAACAGGACTCTGTCCTTTTGATATTGGCGAAGCACATTGCTCTTCCATGCAAATGTGGCAAGAAGCGCACACGCCACAACCATCAATGTCAAATGCTGCCATCGAGCGCCGGCAATCAGGACCATCGCAAACCAAATGCACAAGAACACCAATGCCGTCGTGAGGTCAGGCTGGGCGGCAACAAGAAGAAATGGAATCCCGACGACAACCAGCGATTGCATCAGGCCACCCCACGTCGCAATCCGTCCTCGCAGCTGGCTGAGGTAGTGCGCCATCGTCACAATCACGGCAATCTTTGCAAACTCACTCGGCTGGAGCTGAAAGCCGCCCGGAAGTACAATCCACCGCGCTGCGCCCTTGATTTCCGTGTGGCGAAACACCGTCGCCACTAACAGGAGGCCAAACAGCGCAATGAGGTACATCACGATACTGGCGCGCCGGGAATTGTTTACATCGATGCCCCCAACGACATACATCAGAACCAGCGCAAACCCTTGGATAATGGACTGTTTAATCAGCGTGGATGACAGACCGGTTGGCGTCATCGTTGCGCTTGCAACACTGATGAGCCCGACAACCGACAAGACGACCGCTAGACCATAGAGGTACCAATCCGAGTTTTTGCGGTAACGTAGTGCCAGAATGTTGAATAACATGAGCATCATCAGCACCGCATCCACCCTCTCCCGGCGACAGATTCTCCTGGGAATGATGGGGGGCGCGCTGCTCTCCACCTGCAGTCTATCGAACCCCGTATCCGCGGCGCACTCACTGCCCATTGTTGGAGTCGACATCCAGCAACATACCGAACCAAACGGCCTCTCGATAACGCTTGCACCCATCACTGGAACTGCGTCCGTTAGCGGAACCATCGCGGTTCGCTGGGGCACATCCGACCAGCCTATTGGTCAACGCGCCGATGCTCATATCCTCGAACATGCTTGGTTTCTAACCACCACCGGTCGTGAAAGTGGCGAGATTGACCGCCTGCTCGAAGAGATTGGCGTCGCTGTCAATGCAACGACAAGTCGGGATGCGATTGTCATCACATTCACTGCTCCCAAGGCATCCTGGCGGGATGCGTTTGTCCTGATCACGGAGCGGATGCTGCGTCCCGCACACCTTCCAGCCGAGCTTGCATCCGAGAAAGTCCCGTTCCTGACCGAAGTTGACTTGCTCCGTGAGGATAGTCAGAGGAACATTCTCGACCGTCTGCTCACCGCATCCGCAGGGCCGGCATTCGCGGCATCCACCGGGGAGCCATCGAGACTCGCAGCCCCAGACCTTATGGCGCTCACGCAGCTGCAGAGAGCCATCGTCGTACCCGGGCGGATATCGGTAGCGCTCGCAGGTGACATCGACCGTGAGGATGCACGCTCCGTCGTAAACGCTTGCTTCCCAGATACCCCGGGGTCAATGCTCAAGCGGACATCCAGAGAGCCCGTGGCAACAACACGCATCGCAACCCTGCCGCTCACGACGCCTTTACATGTTGCAACCGGTGTCTTTATTCCAACATCCACCGGGAAAGCTGGAATGGACATCACAAGCGCGCACGCGGCTGACCTCGCGGTTATGAATGTCATCCACCAGGTGCTCCGAACACAGCTCGCCGTCTCAATACCAGTCTCTAAAAACGCAGTGCCGCAGCGCATCGATGCCAGCTGCTCGAGCATCTTGCATCGTGGGCTCTCGGGTGTCCTGTTACGCATCGATCACACGGCCGCATCCGCCCAGCCGGTTGACATGTTTCTGACCGCCCTCAAGGCTGCACAGACGCTGATCGCCGATGAAAGCCAGGCAACAGGAGTCATCACTGCCACGCGGCGTATTTGGGCCGAGCAGGCCGCACTCCCCGCACAGGTTGTGGCGCGTCAGGCGGAATGGGATGCCATCGATGAACCCGCTGGCCCGGTGATGTTACTAAAGGCTCTGTCCCAGCTGACGCCGGCGCAGCTCACGGACCATATCGACCGGATCGTCCTGCGCTTCTCCCTTCGGCAGGAGGTGGCACTGTGATTTTGCATCGCTTACAAGATGACTTTTCGGACCCAACCCTTGCGGGAACCGCCTATTCCGCCGTGCCCATTGGTGGGGCAAAACGCTTTGGCATCGCGATTCGTATACAGTGTGGCATCACCGAAAACGCCGGCATAATTGGGCTCTCGAGTGTCCTTGCAAAAGCACTCGGACAGGATGCCCCTGGTAAAACCGGACCGCTGCTCGCGGCCGAGCTCGGCGCCCTCGGCGGATTTGGAATCGTTGAAGATGGCGAAGCGATCACGATTTGGGGCGTCTGCTCCACCGATCCTGCC
>JBEEMN010000358.1:0-2959 GCA_041192625.1 Armatimonadota bacterium | reverse complement strand
CTACAGCTCCATCCCGATATGCTCAGCCACAAATGCAAACACATCCGCCTGTTCATCGAGGACCTTAGAAATCGGCTTGCCGGCGCCGTGGCCAGCCTGGGTCTCGATACGAATCAGCGTCGGCGCAGCATCCGGGTTCTGAGCGAACTGCAGCGCTGCCACATACTTGAATGAGTGTGCTGGAACAACACGGTCATCGTGGTCACTTGTCGTGACGAGTGTCGCCGGATAGGACGTGCCGGAAACGAGTGTGTGGTACGGGCTATAGGCGAGGAGCGCACGGAATTCAGCTTCATTGTCGATGTTGCCATAGTCGCTTTGCCAGGCCCACCCGATGGTGAAGAGGTGGAAGCGGAGCATGTCGAGTACGCCGACGGCCGGGATGGCGGCGCCGTAGAGGTCAGGGCGCTGCGTTGAACAGGCGCCAACGAGGAGTCCGCCATTTGAGCCACCGGCGATCGCGATGCGCTTCTTTTCGGTAACGCCCCGCGTGATCAGATCCTCGGAGACAGCAATGAAGTCATCAAAGACATTTTGCTTGTTCAGCTTGGTGCCGGCAACATGCCAGGTATCGCCATATTCGCCACCACCACGGAGGTTTGCGACGACATAGACGCCTCCCCGTTCCATGAAGGCGATGGCCGCCGGGGAGTAGCCCGGGGTCAGGGAGATGTCAAAGCCTCCGTAGCCATATTGGTAAACCGGAAGATTAGCCTTGCCAACATTTTCAGCCAGCTGGGTCTGGAAATACGGCACGCGTGTGCCATCTTTGCTGGTTGCAAAGTGCTGTGTCGTGACAAATGCCGTGCGGTCAAAGGGCACATGCGGCTCACGGAGGATACTACTTGCACGCGTGACAACATCGAATTGGTAGATGACCGCCGGCGCCGTGTAGCCCGTAAATGTATAACAGACTGACTTCGCCTTGCGGGTGCCCGCAAAGCCGCCGGATGTCCCGATGCCCGGGAGGATAATCTCGCCGAGCGCGATGCCATCCAGTGACCAGCACTCCACATAGCTGCGTGCATCCCGGAGGTAGGACACAATCAACGTCTCCCCGATGAGGCTGACGCTCTGACAAGTGTCATTGCTTTCCGGGACGATTTCAACCGCATTGCTAAATGGCTGTCCAATGTGCAGACGGACGATACGCTTTCGGGATGCCCCATTGTCGGTCAGGATGTAAAACGTTGGGCCATCGTTGCCGAGGATGCTATACGCCGCTTCGCCAACGGGTAGCCACTGCTGCACCATCGCATCACCCGATGTGAGGCTTCTGAATGCAATCCCGTTACGTCGGTCGGTTCCCGCATACTGATACAGCAACAGATAGTCGCCATCTTCAGTGACATCCGCGCTGAGGTTCCACTTCGGCTGGTCAGGCGTCGCATAGACAAGGACATCTTCCGATTGATGTGTCCCAAGTGCGTGGAAGTAGACGACATGGTTTTCATTGACGGCCTGGTAGGCTTCGCCATCCTTGGGAGGTGCATACCGGCTGTAATAAAACCCGCTGGCATCTGCGGCCCAGGATGCGCCGGTGAACTTAGCCCACTCAACAAAGTCAGCTGTGTCATCCCCGGTTTCCACATTACGGACATGCCAGGTCTGCCAGTCAGACCCAGCGCGTTGGATGGAATACGCCAGCCATGTCCCACACGGCGACACGCTGGTGCCCGCGAGAGCAGCGGTGCCATCCGTGGACAACAGATTTGGATCCAAGAGGATGCGACCATTCACCGCAGGAGCATCCCCAACCATCAGCTGCGCCTGGTTGGCAAGACCCGGATTGAATGTCCAGAACCACTTGCCGCCTTCCTGCCATGGCACGCCGACACGCTCATAGTTCCAGAGGTTTGCGAGGCGTTCCCGAAGTGTGTCCCTCCCCGCAAGTGACCGCAGAAACGGCATCGTCACCGCATTCTGCGCTGCGACCCAGGATGCAGTTTCTTCCGAATTTGCATCCTCAAGCCAGCGGTACGGGTCAGCGATTTCGGTGCCATGGATGACATCCACGATGTTTTCACGGCGGGTTACCGGATACTTCATTGTCCTCGATACTCCTAAAAAACCATTGGAAACAGCCTAGCGGCGACCACTATCCGATGGACGCTCATGGCTCTCAAGCTTACGTAACACGGTGAGCAAATTCCGCATCGGCTCAGGCAGGGGTGTACGGACATCCACAATTTTGCCGGTTCGCGGGTGGCGGAATGCCAAGCGGTAGGCATGCAGCGCCTGACCACCGAGAGCTGCCACTGCAGCATCGATATTGACATCCCCAGTGCGGCGAATGCCCCCATAGAGGGTGTCTCCCACGACTGGATAGCCGGCAAATTGGCAGTGCACACGAATTTGGTGGGTGCGGCCGGTGTCAAGACGACACTCCCAAAGCGAACATGGGCCAAGCGGCTCACGCATAATCACTTTGGTGACTGCCTTGCGGCAGACGCCTTGGGTTGAGCGCAAGTGGACGGCCATTTTCTTGCGATCTTGGGGATGCCTACCGATTGGTGCATCGATGACCGCATCGGGGAAGCCCGGCGTGCCCCAAACGATGGCTGCGTACCGGCGCTTCGCATCCCGTGACTGGATCTGATCCTGCAAGCCACGGTGGGTAAAGTCGTTCTTTGCGACCATTAAGAGACCCGTTGTGTCCATATCCAAGCGGTGGACAATTCCCGGACGCTCTACGCCGCCGACGCCGCTGAGCTGACCTTTGCAGTGATGTAAAAGTGCATTGACTAGGGTTCCGGAGAGATGGCCAGCACTTGGATGAACTGGCATCCCACGCGGTTTTTGTACGACCAAGAGGTCATCATCCTCGTAGTGCACGGTCAGTGGAATATCTTCGGGAAGGATTTCACTCGATGTAATCTCGGGAATCTCGAGAATCATCGTCTGGCCGGTCTGAACCTTGTTCGCAGAGCGGGTTGCGGGCTTTCCACTTAGGAGAAGT
>JBEEMN010000357.1:0-2959 GCA_041192625.1 Armatimonadota bacterium | reverse complement strand
AAAGCTGACCAGTCCGGCTAGCGGCCCACCCACTCCTCATTCCACCGCGCATCGCGATGAGAGGTGCATTTGAATCGTTGTGGATGGACAAATCACAAATTCTGTGGATGTGCGTTTTATTGTGTCTGCCCACCTTGGAATGCCCTCAGGCACAAAAAAACGACGCATCCTCTGGGTCGTCGTTTCGCTTCATCAGTCCCTGTTTCACCGGCTGATGTTATTAGATTACCAAATGGAGCTGAATTTTGCATCTGGGCTGTTATCTATAGAATGCTGGACGATTCGAAATATGATGCCTCAGGTCATCAATGTTGTCGAATTCAGGATACTTATGGTACTCGTGACCACGCTTAAAGGCTATTCAGTGTTTCGTAAACGTTCTGTAATATTTGAGCGCACTGTGCCATGCCATAAACTGGGGACATGACTAAACGTAATTCGCCTTTCGTTGTCCCATTTGCCGTCCTCGCGACCATCGGCCTTGGTAATGCGTTTGCAGCGCCTCTTCAACACGGTAAGTGGATTGACCTGACCCATCCGTTTTCGGAGAAGACGCTCTACTGGCCAACGGCCAAGTCCTTCTCGTTGGAACAGGAGTTCCATGCTCACACCGACAAAGGCTACTTCTACGCTGCCAACCGGTATTCGGCATCCGAGCACGGCGGCACGCATCTCGATGCGCCTATCCACTTTTCAGAAAAAGGCAAAACGGTTGACCAGCTTTCGCTGGATCAGATGAGCGGGGATGCCGTTGTCATCGATGTCAGTCGTAAAGCCGCCGCCAACCGTGACTACCAGATTTCGGTCGCGGATCTCAAAGCATTTGAAGCAAAGTATGGACGGATCCCAAATGGCGCCATCGTGCTTTTCCGTACCGGCTTTGCCAAGCGCTGGCCGGATGCTGAAAAGTACCTCGGAACCGCGGAGCGCGGCCAGGATGCCGTGGCAAAGCTTCATTTCCCTGGGCTCCACCCGGATGCGGCACGCTGGATTGTCAAGAATCGCATCATCAAAGCGGTCGGGCTCGACACCGCTAGTATCGACTACGGCCAGTCAAAGCTGTTTGAGAGCCATCAAATCCTGATGGGCAAGAACATCCCGGCGTTCGAAAATGTCGCAGCTATGGACAAGCTCCCTCCGACCGGCAGCTACATCGCAGCCTTCCCGATGAAAATCCAGAGCGGCTCCGGCAGCCCACTCCGCATCGCGGCGATGGTGAAGTAGGGCCACTATTCTTTCTTTTGCAAAACAAATAGGCTCCCGATAATCAGGAGCCTTTTTGTTTTGCGCTATGGCAGCGCAACCAACATCATCGCTGTTAAGCCTGTGATCGAATCTACTTCCCAGCCTTCAAATACTTGTCAAACCACGCGAACAGCGCGGCATCGGCGACCTTGGACTGCTCGGCGTTGAAGCCATGCCCGCCGCCGCTAATCGTTGTAAGCTCCGCATCGCAGCCCGCCGCTAAGAGGCGATCCACCATCCAAATCGACTGCTCGTAGGCCACATACTTGTCCTGCGTCCCGTGAATACAAAGCGTCGGAGGCGCGCTTGGCGTCACCCAGTACAGCGGGCTTGCCTCCAAGTGCCGCTTGCGCTGCTGCTCGACATTCCCGCCAAGGAAGAGCGGAAGAACCTCCGCCGCATCCACACTCTTGCCATACGACTTCGTAAAGTCACTCGGACCATACACATTCACAACACACTGCACCGCGCTCGAAACCCCAGCGTTGCCGCCATCCCCTTCGAGACCCGGCACGTTGCCCGTCACCCCAAGGTACATCGCTAGGTGCCCGCCCGCCGAGCCGCCCGTCACTCCAATCCGATTCGGATCAACATTGTATTTCGCCGCATTTGCACGCAGCCAACGCACCGCCGCTTTGACATCGTGGACCGCGGCCGGAAATGGATACTTCGGCGCCAGGCGATAGCTAACCGTGACCGCCACATACCCACGCCCCGCAAGCTGCTGAATCAGGCCGAGGTAGCCATCCCGTGACCCCGCGCGAAACCCACCGCCGTGAATACAAATGACTGCTGGCAGCGGCCCACTTGCGGTACTCGGACGCGCCATATCAAGCTGCAAATGCTGGTTGTCTGGGTTGGAATACTCAATCCCTTTCTCCAGCACGACCTGCGCATCCGCACGCCCAACCATTGAAATGAGGAACGCAACCACCGCGAACAACATCGCCAAATGCTTCATCACGAAACCTCCTCCGGACGCCGCGCGCCACCACTTCGTGAACGCAGCATCAACCATCCAAGTAAGCTCACCACCGTCGTCAAGATCGTGCCAACTATCGCCGCCTTCGGGTCATCGTTGTACACACTGAACCCAATAAACGCATAGCCGATGATAAACACCGCCGTCAACACTTTCAGCTGCAGTGTCACCGGCAAGCGTTTCGCAAGCACGAAAAGTGACCCCGCCGCGAAAATCATCCCGATACAGTCCAGAAAAATCGTAAATGTCAGCAAGTGCTCAAACGACTTCCCGACAAACACACTGGCAAATGACCCCGCAGCGAAAATCGACAGCGCACGCGGATCCACATGCCGCGACCGGTCGGTATGCGTAAACCATTTGGGCAATACGCCATCCTCGCACATCGCCGTCATCACCCGCGGATTCGTCATAAAGTTGACATTTATGGCGCCGCAAACGGACACAAATAAAATCGCCGCCAGAATCTTTCCGCCAAGCGGACCCATCAGGTTCGTTGCAACCACCGCCGCGATATTGTCTGTCGTCTTCAGAGCCTCAAACCCGATGACGTGGACATAGGCAATATTCGTGAGGATGTAAATCGCCATCACGAGGAACGTCCCAAGCATGATGGCCTTCGGGACCTGATGACCTTGCGAATCACTGTCACCGCCAAAGTTAATCGACTGCTGATAACCGCCATAGGTGAACGAAACCGCAATCAACGCAATCCCAAGCGCAGCGAGCGGC
>JBEEMN010000356.1:0-2960 GCA_041192625.1 Armatimonadota bacterium | reverse complement strand
CTTATCGCTCGTCAATGCACCTCCGGATGGCCCTCTCGCGCGACTGCTGGCACTGGATGTCACTTATCCAAAATTACTGCACAGCTCTGAGCGGCCATTCGTTGCAAAAATCGATGTGGCGTATGGGAGCAAGCTCGCAAATGGCGAAGTCCGGTGCCGCTGGACGGGGATGTCCGATTGGCAGGATGCGACATCCGAGCTGAAGTTAACTTCCCTTCAGCCATCTACCGCACCAGTCACTCCGCTGCGTACTATCGTTGAGCTTGCATGTGGATCGGCTCGCTTTGATATCGATGTAAGTGCCCTTCGTATTCAGGACCTAAAGAAACGGACAGGTCTCTGGATGAAGGTTTCCGAGAGGGATGCTCAGTCATCTCGTAGCCTTGCACGGGCACGTATTCTTGCCCTTATCGAAGGTAAGTCACTCGAAAACGATCCGGATCTCAAAATGCTTTGGGAGATAGCCAATGGCCAAACAGATGAATCCGATGGCCGCGTCGGTGACTACCTTGCATTGCTTGGAGCATCCGGGCAGAAAGTGCCTTGTCGGTTGCAGCGCGGGAGTGACAGCAAAGGAAAGCAACCATTGGTGATTGCGCTGCACGGTGCGGGCGGTAGTGAGAACATGTTCTTTGACACGTATGGTGCTGGAAAGATCACGGCGCTTTGTGCCAAACGTGGCTGGCATCTGGTGAGCCCGCGGGTTTCCGGGCGGTTCCCAGCGCAGCTTTTGGAGAGTCTGAGCAAGGTCTGGAACATCGATTCATCCAGAGTTTTCATCGTGGGGCACAGCATGGGAGCTGCCGCGGCAAGCTCGGGCGTCGATTCTGGTGCGATCCAGCCGGCAGCAGTTGCGCTTCTTGGCGGCGGCGGAGCAGTTACATCCCCTGCGCGTTGGAAAGACCTGCCGCTGATGATTGGGGTTGGAGAGCTAGATTTTGGGAAGATGATGGCATCCAGGACGCGGCCGGCCGCTGAGCGCGCAGGCAGTCGCCTTACGTACAAGGAATATGCAGGCGTCGAGCACCTCTCGATTGTGCAGTGTGCCCTTGATGATGTGTTTACCTGGCTCGATAAAGTCTCGATTTATGTAAAGCCTGCTTGACATATTGTCGTTAAAACTGTACTAATTGTCATCATGTGTACAAATGAACGCCTCGCCTGGGTTTGCCTCGTTTCCATCGCCGTTGTCTATATCCCGTACTTTTCGTTTCTGACGTATTCAATCCAAACATCAAATGTTCCACCTCCTTTGGGTGTGGTGACCATTGCCTTTGTGGGGGCGATTATCGCTCAGATATTCATCACGGGTATCCCGGCGGCAATCGTCGGAATTCTCGACAGGAAGCAAGTCACCGATGAGCGTGACATCGCAATCCGGCATAAAGCATCCACGCTGGCGTATGTCTGCCTGATTTCCTGTGTGCTGATTCTGGTTACGGGCGGATCGCTTTTACGCCCGATGTTTCCACTCCTCGGGGATGGTGTATTCATTGGACAACTTGGACTGCTCTGTGTTGTTATCTCTGAGCTCGCTAATTATGGTGTGCAGGTTTTCGAATATCGAAGGACGGCCTGAGTGCCTATCAAGAACAGTGTGCGTCGGTGTCGTTTTGACGCGGATGAGATGACGCAGCAGCAGCTTGCAGATCGCCTTGGGGTTTCACGCCAGACGATTATTTCGATTGAGTCTGGGAAATATCAGCCTAGTCTGGAGTTGGCATTTAAGCTAGCCCAGACATTTGGCAAGCGTGTGGATGAGATATTTGTTTTTGTGGATGAGCCTAAAACTTAGGCAACAAAAAAGCCCTCTACATGTGTGGAGGGCTTTTCGTTTTGCCATACCGCTTAGCGCATCGGGGAGTAGCTGGTCGGCTTCAGCAGCTCGCTCTTAACTCCGCCTGGAGCTGTCAGAGGACCGCCTGCATCCTGTTCGCTCTTCGCGAGGTGTGCCCTCCACTCTGGATCGGCGCCAAAGTTCTTGAAGCTCTCATTACGGGCGGCTTCGCTCTTGTGCACCAACAGATAGATCAACGTTTCTTTGGCAGCTGGCTGGTCGGCATCCAGTGTTCCGTAGACACTGTTTTCCATGCCGTGCTTTTCGAACAGCTTTACTGTTCCACCGCGGAAGCGCTGAACAAGACGCTCGAGATTCCCTGGACTGGATGTGTATGTCCGGAGCTCATAGAGGCGTGCATCGCCCTTTTGACCCGTCTTCACCGCAGGTGAGAAGTCGGTTGCATTGAAGAGGTAGGTATCTGCTTTCGCTACGATCGGGCCATCCTTTTCTTCAGATTCCTTGACGGCAAGCGACCATTCAGGATCTTTGCCAAATGCCTTCCAAGCCTTTTCACGGGCATCGCGGTTCTTATGGCGGACCATGTAAACGACATCGTTTTCCTTGCCATTCACATCCCAGAAGCCCATCACTTCCATCCCGCAGCGCTTGAAAATGCCAATCGTGCGCTTTTGAAAGCGGGTGTGCAGTGCCGCAGCGCGGCCTGGATGGCAGTGATAAACGCGCAGCTCGTACAAGTAGGTGTCTTTTTTGGCTGCATTGACAGCCGGTGCAATCGTCATGGCAGCAGCTCCCGCAAGCAGTGTGCGTCGTGTTATTGGCATTTCCGAAATCTCCTGCCGCAAAGGTGCGACACTGGAGGTTCATCGGGTACCCACAGGATTCCTGCACGTGGCAGACTTCAGCAAGGCTGTGTGAACATCACGAGTAATATGCTGCACCGACGCCTGATGGACATTTTTCACCTGCTTGCCATCCTTGCGGTGTTTTCCGAGCAGCTTCCGTGGCCAGTCGCATCAGAGGGGACAGCGTACAAAGTCGCAAAGCTTGGCGCGATGGTCTTCTTAATGCTCACGTTGGTCACGCATCAACGCTTTGCAGCCCAGCCGCGCAACCTGAGAGCACTGGTGATTTGCGCGTGGGCGGCATCGATTGCCGGGGA
>JBEEMN010000355.1:0-2966 GCA_041192625.1 Armatimonadota bacterium | reverse complement strand
CCAAAGCCGAATGTTACCTGGAAATCGTCGTCCTCGTCCTCGTCGGTCGGGAGGACAGCCTCAGGAACGATCAAGGCCGCAACTTTGTCCCGTGGCGATGGTCCCGCCTCTGCGGCCGGAGGCGGCGTCTCCGCCAAGAGCACAGCCTTTGAATGGATCACCTTCTCGTCGTCTTGCCTCTCCTCGAGGACACGCCTCTTCCTCCTGCCAGCCAAACCGCCGATTTTCTTGCATTGTTTCCTCTCGGACACGGTTGCTCCGACATACCCCTTCGGCACTTGCACCTTGTGATCGAACAGGGACACGAAGAGAAGGGTGTCTCCACAGACGCAATGCCCAAAGTTCGTCTTGCACGTGCAGGACATAGGGTAATCACCCCATGATGGAGCAGCTCGGAGCAGTTTGAAATTGCGATAGACCTTGAGAGCGCCCTTGACATCCATGCCCTCTGGCAGCTGGTCCCTGAGTACAACGCGCCTATACTCTTCCGCGTGGGGTCTGATTAATTCTCGCATCTGTGGCGCGTTGAACTCGTACAGGCCATCCGGATCCAGTTGGGTGAGAAGACGTAGTCTTGGCATGAGCACCACCTTCATATCAGATAGTTGGAGCGGCATCGCATCTCCCGCCTCCACGCGCTTGTGGTGATATATCGCAATCTTCAAGTGGAGTGGCGTTGGGTCTGCTCCGCACTCCATGACATCAGCCATCAAGTCAATGTACGCATGTTGGGCATGCTGCCTGGGGCTCTCGAGAATGACGCAGCAGCTCAGGGTGAGGCGGTGCACGCCCTGCAGTTGATCCCACATTTCCTTGATCGGCCTCGGCGCGCGGATGAAGGCTGTTGGCACTCCGGAGTCGGCCCTGAGGCGCTTCATGTTCTCCTCTCCCATGGCTGTCGCAATCCACCGACACAACGTTCCGATGAAAGCGCCCAGTGTTCCGAGGGAATCACATGATTTTTTGATGTCACGCCATGTCACTTCTGCGCCCATATTGTTGTTGCAGCCCGCGTACCGGCTATGAACGAGACAATATCGACCACGATCGCCCGTCCAGAATCTCTCACACCAGTTGGCGGTATCATCGCCATAGCGAGCTCTGAGATATTGCACCAACAAGGACTGTACTCGCACAGCAAATTGCTCAACGCCGATTTCACCTGTATCGACCACGATGTCGTAATAATCGTCGTAGGCAGGACGGTCGGGAAACTGCTTGACGTGTGAACGGTTTGCCGCCGCGATACCTGCAACACAGCGCAATTGAACGTTACCGGTCGCATGCGACAGCACAAAAGAATTGAACGTTACCAGTCGCATGATTGATGCATACATTTGATTTGATACCCAAGACATTCTCCGCGAAATTGCCCCAGCCCTTAAAATTGTCGCACATGGCCGTCTGCACAGGAAGTATACAGTCCTTGCATTTCTGGGACTTGACGTACGCGGCCACTTCTGCATCAGCTAACAATGCAGCGATGATTCCGCATGGAACACAATCCTCGTCGGCGCAGGGCTTGATGCTGGGCACAAGGCACACTGCTTTGCGCAATTCGTTATAAATAACCGTATACGCCTGCTCACTCTCAGTCGTGGTCGGAATAATACACAAGCACAAAGTATTATTGCGCTTAGGAATCGAAGTGACCGAGAATGAGAGGAGGTCGACGCTCTTCCGACACAGCTTGCCGGTGACATCGGCGTTGAGCTGAAACACCCAACCTGCTTTGATGGCGCGGAAGGCGTGAGTGAGCATCCACAAAGACGACATGTTCATACGCAAGACGTCGAATGCAGTCTCGTTCTGGTGGCCGATTACGCAAAAGTCGTGGAGGCCAATGTGGTAATCATCTTCAGGATCGTTGTGCCTGCGCACCAGCGTTGACCACAGGTGCAAGTCCGCAAACTCTTGCAGCTTGCCGTAAGAGTCATCCAAGGTGAAGCCCTTGAGTTGTTTGTCAACCAACTTTTTGCGGGCACGGTAGACCTGATGCTGGAAGCTGCGCATGTGTTCTGCTGGAATTGTCTTGGTGGGACTTTCGTGCATCTCCATGTTTCTGCGAAGCATAGCTGCAGAAAGCTGCGGCGCAGTGACAACAGCATCCCTGATTGCAACCATTTGTTCGTACTTGAGCTTCTTGGAATCATCTTGTGCATGGCTGGCCGCGTGATGGCGAAGTTCGCTGCGCTGAAGCTCGAGATAGCCTGCGTCTTTGGCCATAACAAGTCGGAGCATGCACCGGCATCCGGCACGCCCGCTCATTGGACACTTATAAATCGTATAAGTGATGCCGCGCGACTCGTGAACTTGCCCTTTCTTCCATAAACCCAAATCGGTGGGCTTGGAATGGATAGGTTTCTTGAATCCGGAGAGCAGCATTTCCTTGCGCGCTTCCTCTGCAACGTCAAACATCATTTCCTCCTCCTCCATTTCAGCTCTATCGCCTGTCAGCCATCGCTTGATAGGCACATACACAATCAGATGCCGCTCCCGCTTCTTTGTCTCTGGTGTCTTCTTTTTCTTACGGAATGGCTCATCGGAATCGTACTGACATTCCGAAATTTCGGCATCCGGATTGTCTTGGCCGGCCCCGGCATTGCGCTGCGGTTTGGTGGGCGTAACTGGATTGGGCGTCTCAGGATCTGGCGCGGATTCCTCCCATGGTCGACTAGACATGGCAGAAATTAAAATCAGTCGAAGCACAAAATTAAAACTCTTGCTGACGCCCCGTGTCAAGCGATGCGATCATTCGGCCGGGCCGGGCCAGGAAGTGGGCCAACAGGCGAAAAGAGCGCTGTTCAAATCGGTACTCAATTGTTGCTGCACGGTACCAGTCACACGGTCAGTGGCCTCCGTGCCAAGCCAGCAAAGCGGCCGTACGTTCCTTGATTGTAAGGCCGGGACAAGACCCGAACCGAGCGGATTTCAAGTTCGGTATTTTTCTTGTACATTCGGTATTT
>JBEEMN010000354.1:0-2967 GCA_041192625.1 Armatimonadota bacterium | reverse complement strand
AGGCCATGCCTTCTTCTCGCTGGGTACTGTGACCATCACCGACTGTGGCCGCTACCTCGCTTACTCCGTTGACACCACGGGCTTCCGCGACTACCAGCTTCACGTCCGTGATCTTGAAACCGGCTTAGACATCGCAAGCTTTGGCAAAGCCCGCGGCATTATTTGGGCAAATGACAGCGACAGCCTGTACATCGTCACCGAGGATGATGCAAAACGCTCCGACACCATTTGGCGGACATCGCTGAGTAATCCGGCCGAACGGACAGTGGTCTTCCACGAGCCCGATGCCCTGTTCCGCGTCTTTGCGACAAAAACCCGTGACAATGCGTTTATCGTGCTTGGAACCAACAGCCAGACGACGAGCGAGTTTTACACAATCCCGGCGGATGACCCTAAGGGAACCCCAGTGGTTGTGCTTCCCCGCGAGGATGGACACGAGTACGACCTCGACCACCGGGATGGTCTCTTTTACATCCGGACAAACAAAAACGCGCCGCTTTTCCGCATCGTGGCCGCACCCGTAAGCGATCCCCAAGAGGAAAACTGGACAGAGGTGCTTGGGGCTGACACGGAAACGATGCGCGAATCCGTCGACTGCTTCAGTGGGCACCTGGTGATCAGTGAGCGCTGCGGCGGACGGCCACAGCTGCGCGTGTTGAGCTTTGCAACCGGGCAAGACCAGCTTGTCGCATTCCCCGAGCCAACCTACACGGTCACGCTCGACCAAAACCACTGCTTTGACACAACCACGCTTCGGATTTCGTACAGCTCACTGGTCATGCCGAGCTCCATCTACGATGTCAACCTCGACACTCTCGAACTCACGCTGCTAAAGCAAACCGCAATCCTTGGAGGCTTTGACACAACAAACTATGTCAGCTCCTTCCTCCATGCGACGGCCCCGGATGGCACCCGTGTCCCGGTGAGTATTGTCCACCACAAGGACACACCCATAAACGGAACCGCGCCCTGTCTTCTCTATGGCTATGGTTCGTACGGCATCACGATTCCAGTGCAGTTCCAGAGCAGCCTCGTCTCGCTCCTCGATCGCGGGTTTGTTTACGCTATCGGGCATATCCGTGGCGGCGGAGATCTCGGTAAGACCTGGCACGATGCCGGGAAAATGCAGCACAAACAAAACACATTTTCCGACTTTATTGCTGTGGGTGACTTCCTGAAGTCCGAAGGCTATGCGCATTCGAACCGCCTCGCGATTCGCGGCGGAAGCGCCGGTGGACTGCTGCTCGGAGCCGTCGTCAACCAGCGCCCAGACCTCTGCAGACTGGTCATGAACTACGTGCCATTTGTGGATGTCATCAACACAATGCTGGATGACACCCTTCCGCTAACGGTAGGCGAATACATCGAGTGGGGCAACCCTAATATCGAAGAGGAATATCACTGGATGCAGGCTTACAGCCCGTATGACAACCTCGAGGCAAAGGACTATCCGAGCACGCTGGTCCGTACCGGGTATAACGACTCACAAGTGATGTATTGGGAGCCGGCGAAGTATGTTGCACGTAAACGCCGCTTGAAAACAGATTCCAACACACTCCTGTTCATCACAGATCTTTCCAGTGGTCATGGCGGCGCAAGCGGCCGGTACGATGCGATGCGAGACCTTTCATGGGACTACACATGGCTTTGTGACCAGTTGGATGTACAGATTTAGTCGTTTATAGGGTGAGGTTTGGGTAATATCCAGCCGAAAATCGTAACGTAGAGCGCATTGCGCTTCAATTTGAGGACAGACACCATGAATGATGCAGCACTGGATTTCCTGAAGGAACTCGTTGAGACGCCATCCCCAAGTGGCTACGAAGAGCGCAACGCAGCGGTCTTCCGCAGCTATGTCGGCGCATTCGCGGACACCATCGAAACCGATGCCATGGGCTCGGTCATCGCATCGGTGAACCCCGAAGGCTTCCCGAAAATCATGCTGGCCGGCCACATCGATGAAATCGGCTACCAAGTCAGCTACATCGATGAAAATGGCTACATCTTCTTCAGCCGGGTTGGCGGGCATGACCTCACCAATGCGGTTGGACAACGTGTTCAGATTCACACCGCTAAGGGTGCCGTCCCTGGTGTTATCGGCAAGAAGCCGATTCACGTGATGACACCAGATGAGCGTACAAAAGCTCCTGTACTGGAAGGCCTTTGGGTGGATGTTGGTGCGGTCAATCGCACTGAGACCATCGATGCCGGGATTCAGCTTGGCGATGCGATTACCATCGATGCAGGCTTTACTCGCCTCGTTGGTGACCGTGCCGCTGCGCGTGCATTTGATAACCGTGTTGGTGCCTGGGCTGTTGCCGAAGCGCTCCGCCGCGTCAAGATGCTCCAGCCAGAAGCCGCAGTGTTTGCAGTGGCTACCGTTCAGGAAGAAGTTGGCCTCCGCGGCGCAAAGACCAGCGCTTTTGGTATCAACCCTGAAATCGGTATCGCCGTTGATGTCACATTTGCGACCGACTTCCCAAGCATGGACAAGCGCCTGCACCCGGATGTCAAGCTTGGCGCCGGCCCGACAATCCTTCGTGGAGCCAATGCAAACCGCAAGCTCGCCGACAGACTCGTCGCACAAGCCGTTGAGTACAAAATCCCTTACCAGATTGAGGTCTACGGGGGCGGGACGGGCACGGATGCAAACGCGATGCAGGTCAACCGCGCTGGCATGATCACCGGACTTGTAGGAATCCCACTCCGCTATATGCACACGCCGTGTGAGATCGTTTCCCTCGCGGATGCCGATAATGCGGCGGAGCTGATGGCGCGCACTGCGGCATCGGTCAAGCCGGGCGAGTCCTGGATTCCAGGAAACTAGCGCTTGGCAAAAAGCAGCGTAAAGGCGAAAGCCATCCATAGTGGATGGTGGATCAAACCGGGCATCGCCCTCTTCTCAGGCGCACTCATGTGGTGCGCCTTTTCGCCTTTAAACATCTGGCCGCTGGCGTGGGTCGCGCC
>JBEEMN010000353.1:0-2972 GCA_041192625.1 Armatimonadota bacterium | reverse complement strand
TGTCCACTGGTAGCCGCGGCAATTCCCGGCACTGCGCGGGAGAGGCCATCCCCTGCGACCGTCCAGAACTGCGTCAGGATCATCAATACAATAAACGCGCTGATCAGCACCAATGCCCCAATGGTGGAGAGAAGCCATGCGAGAAAACTCGGGATGTCCGGCGGGAGGTGCATCCCGGCAAACAGCGTCGCCACCACAATTACTGGAATGCAGCGTAGCGCCGTCGGGGCAAGCTTGGATGCAAGCGTCCTCGCCATCCATAGGCTATGTAAATCCACCGGGCGGAGCAGCTCCATCGCCACGCTGCCATCCCGAATCTGCTCACGCAGCTCGGCATCTGGGAAGACGCTGTACGGTGTCATCGCGAAGAATGCCTGTCCCAGCCAAACATACGTCGTGACTTGCGGGAGGGTCATGGGTGCCTTAATGCCATTTGCATAGAACGCGGCAAAAATGGCAACGAGTACCAGCCCGAACACGATTTGTGTGACGATTCCAGCGTAGGCTGCCGTGCGGTAGGCGAGCTGTCGCTTCATCCGCATTTGAAAGACAAGCCAAAGCAGGCGCACTAGGATTGCACTCCGCGGTGATGCTGATACATCCTGGCCACGACTTCATCGATGCTTTGGTCTGTGATTTCGACATCGTGGATGACCGCTTGCGCGGCGAACGCAGCGAGGAGGTCTGCGGCGGAGATTTGGGCAGGGTCGAAGGTGAAGGTTTGCTCATTCCCGATAGCTTTTGCGAGGTGGGCTGCGGGGTGACTTGCCGGGCTATCGGTCACGAGACGCATCACCTTTGTGCTGCCAAACGCGGTTCGCAGATCACCGAGCGAGCCATTTAGCAAAATGCTTCCACTACCAAAGACCAGCACGCGGTCTGCCACAGCCTCGATGTCCTGGAGGTCATGTGTGGTCAGGATTGTGGTGACATCCCCGGTTTGTTGTAGCCAGCGCAGCAGCTCACGGACTGCGAGCTTAGCTTCGGCATCAAGGCCGATTGTGGGTTCATCGAGGAAGAGAACATCCGGTTCATGGAGAAGCGCCGCCGCAAACTCGCAGCGCATCCGCTGTCCGAGGCTTAACTCGCGTACGCGCTGCTGAAGCACATCCCCAATGCCAAGGCGGTCGACGAGGAGCCTTTGTCTTGCATCAAATCGATGTCCGGGAACTTGGTAAAGCGCGCGAAGTAGCTCAAACGTATCGGACACGGGGAGGTCCCACCAGAGCTGTGTCCGCTGCCCAAAGACGACGCCGATATGTCTGACATGCTCTTGACGCTGGGAAAAAGGCTCACGGCCATTGACATTCACAGTGCCCGAATCCGGCTTCAAAATGCCGCACAGAATCTTGACCAGCGTTGACTTGCCTGCGCCATTTGGACCGATACACCCCACAAGGGCACCGCCAGGGATTTGAAAACTGACATCATGCAATGCATGGACCGTCGTTGTCTTGCGCTGAAACAAACTCCCCGATGTCCGCCTGTAGGTACGTGAGACGGCTTGGACATCGATACCCGTGGTGTTCATTGACATTGCCACCTATGTTACGCCTCCAAGCGGGCACGTATCACGCAGCGGTTCCGGTACTATGTCACTACAACCATGGTCGTAAATCCTGACAATATCTGCACTGAGACGCTGGAAGAGATTTTCCGGCAGGCCCATTTTGAGGTCACTGTTGATGCAGACAATGATCTGCTCATCAAAGATACCTACGCTTGCTTTATCTCGAATTGCAAAGAGAGTGTGCGCATCGCGACCGCATTTCAGTTTCGAAAAAAGTCGACCAAAGCCGAGCGCATGGAGCTTGCAAACCTGATCAATGCGGATTGTGAGGCCATTCGGGCAACCGTGATGGCGAAGCGCACACTTGTCGTCGATTGGTTCATCCCGATTCGTGGGGGCCTTCCAGCGGCCAACTTAATTCAAGCTTTCCGTGCATTCAATGGGCGTACGCAAAATGCGTTGTATACCTGCGACACGGATGACATCGTCGAGTAACGCTATGTCTGACCACATCCAGGATGTCTCGGCGCCCCCGGGTATCGCCGCGTTTTTCCAAGGCTGGCAGCTCTACCAAAGCGTCGTTCAGAACAACTTGATGGAACACCGCGAAATTGCCACCGCTCTTCGCAGTGTTTTTGAATCGATTGACCCAGGATTTTCCGTCCTGGACCTTGGTTGCGGCGACAGCTCGATGGCAATCAAGGCACTCGAAGGCCTCCGTGTAGGCAGCTACACAGGCGTTGACCTCACCGCTCCAGCCCTTGAAATCGCTCGTGCAAACTTCCATGGGACATATTCTGCGACGTGGGTGCACACAAACATGGTGGATTACATCGCCAGGTGCGATCAGCAATTCGATGTCATCATGACGTCTTTTGCGATGCATCACCTTCCGGCTGACATCAAAAAAGCATGGCTGATGGACATCGCGAAACACCTCACGCCCCGCGGACAGCTGGTGCTGGTCGATACGTGTTGTCCAGCTGGTATGTCACGGGATGAAACGGTCCAGCTGTACTTAGATCACATTGCGGACTGGCCACTTTCGATAGACGACAAAGCCACCATCGCCACCCACATGTGGTCCAGTGACTTCCCTGAGAGTGAAGCTTTTATGAACGATGCGCTCACTGCTGCCGAACTTCACCACACGATGATTTATAAGCATCCCCATGGCCTGCAGGTTGGGTATGTCTGTCGGCGGTAGGCGTTTTGGCGTTCGCTAGTTGGTACGTCGGCAAACTGGTTGTGACCGGACCTAAACTGGCTTAGCGACAGGTAGGGACTTCTTTATCAACGCAGGATTCCCCGCAACAAAGCAGTTGTCAGGTACATCGGATGCCACCACCGATCCCGCCCCCACAACGACGCCTTTGCCAACCCGAACTCCTGGCAAAATAACGGCGTTCATACAGATCCATGCTCCATCGCCAATATGGACATCCTTGCCATAAGCATCCGG
>JBEEMN010000352.1:0-2972 GCA_041192625.1 Armatimonadota bacterium | reverse complement strand
CGGAGAAGGATGTCCACCAACAGCGGGGATGTCAACCAGTATGCTTTGCGAGTTGTCCCGACAAGCGTGTGGACATTCTGATGAAATTGCGTGGCCGTTTGGTAATCAAACCGGCTTTCAGCATCAGCCCCGGCAAAAACATACAGCCAAATGCGCTGCTGCTCCGTTAGGTTTTCATTATTTGATAAGAGTCTCGCCAAATGACCACGGAGCTGTTGGGCATTTGTTTGTAGCCAGAGGGGGGCGAGGGAAAGGACAAGCGAGGCCGATCTACCTGCGTCATGCCCTTCCAGTGTTTGAATTGCCCGTTCGAAGTTATCGTCATCCAAGCGGAAGCGGTTTAGGCGACTGAAATCCGTTCTTCCAACACCTGCGGGTGGGATGCCAGCGGCCACGAGTGCAAAGTATTCCGCATGTTTACTCAGGAGTGCTTGCTGTGCAGCGGGCTCAAGGAAGCGCTCACTTTGCCGCCGAACACTCTCGAGGAGCCGATAGCGGAGGCCATCAAAGGGCGTCTCCTTTTGGACAAAATAGACCAAACTGGCATTTACAAGGTCCTGAAGGAGTTTTTGTGCATCCTCCCGTCCGGTGATCGATGCCGCTGCTTCTGCATCAAATGAACCAGAGAAGACCGTGCACTGTAGAAGGAACCGCTGCGAGCTGGCTGGTAGATTTCGAATGCTCCACGCAAGCAGGGAATCTGTAGAGCTGATCTGAGGTGCCGCGTCGGCTCCCGTGCTAAGAATCAGCCCATCGGTATGCAAGAGCTGCAACAATGTCTCAGGCTGATAGAGCTGAACTTTTCCTGCGATGAGTTCGATTGCCTGGGGGATGCCATCTGCGAAGTGACACAGCTGTGTGACCACATCGAGGTTCTCAGGGGTGACATCAAAGTCAGGCGCTACCCGATGCGCTGCCTTTTCGAAGAGCTGTAGCGCCGGGGACAGGCTGAGACCGCTAGGCTCGTTGAATGTGCCATCTACTTTAAGAGGATAGACACGTACATTTGAGATCAGGTTCCCCGTGATGGCTTCCCTTGTTGTGATGATGACCTTTGCGGTGGGGAGATTGTCAATCAGGAGTTGTGCAAACGTGCGTGCGTGTCCGATGACCTGATCCGCGTTATCGAGAAGAACAAGCAGTGGCTTATCATTTAGTTTCGATGCTAAATTCCCAAGCGTCAAACCTGCGAGTGTTCCAGAAACCTGGGTATCGAGTCCAAGTGCAAGGGCCGCAGCCAGCATTGCCTCGTCGACAAGGACATCACAGCGAATATTGACAACCCGATGAACGGATTGCGCATCCAATGCTACTCTCGACACGCGGGATTTCCCAATGCCTGCCGGACCATGAACGCCAAGTATTCTTGTCTGCCCTGTGTTAGTCCAGTTGAGGATGTCTGTTAGAGCCATTCCTGTATCGACAAAGTCGGAAGCGATGACGGGCTTGGTTGGCACCGGAGCAGGGTCAATGCGTGGTTCTTCAGACGTTTGACTTTCAGGTGATTGCCTTATGAGCGGTTGTAGGCGGTCAACAACACTATTGATGCGTGTTCCACGAGCGACGGCCCAGTCATCCGAATAGCCAAGCATCACCCCTGCACGTGACTGCTCAATCAGTGCCGTTACTTTGAGCGGATCGGCACGCTCCGATGGTTGCAAAAGAATGTGTTGGGCGGCATTTTCGAACTTTACGATGTCTACATCGATCAGACCGCTCTCAAGCTTTAGGCATCCTCTGGTTGAGACCAGCACCCTGTCTGCACGGTTTCCAATAAGAGCCGTAAGTGACTTGCGCACATGATGTAGGGCAACATTGAGGCGATTTCGCCCATCCTCGTGACTGACTCCTGGCCAGAGCTCAGCAACAAGGTCAACCCTTTGGAAGTCCTGTCCAGCGGAGATTGCGAGGATGGCGAGAAGGTGGAGGGATTTGCCACCTGCGAAGCGAGTGATAACGCGGCCGGTTATCGCTCTGAGCTCAGGCTGACCGAATAGTTGCAATAGAATGGGCGCTTGCTGACTCATTGATTACCTCGCACAAAACCGCATCACTTTCGCCGGTTTCCAGCACTAGACCATGATTGGCAATCATGTGTGGTGTTATGCGCATTAACACAAGGAAGCAAAGCTCTCAGGGCAGATTGGCAGTGCGCGCCAATGGGACCAATGGCTAGGTGTTGGCAAGTGCGAACACGCGGTGTGGCTTAGCTTGTAACTTCTTTACGTTGATGACTAAACGCAACGGTATGGCTTGGAGCTCAAAAGGGGAAGGCTTCACCCGGTCATCCAGTGGCGTCTTATGTGTGTTAACTATGGTGAAGCAAAGGTTCTCGATACGACCGCGAAACCTTACGTAGATTCACCAAAGTTAACTCGGACGGGAGCTGAGCTTGATTCATAACTTTTCAGTGAGATTAATAAAACAATTAACCGACATTAACGCGCAAATCAACGCCAGCAGACAAACTTGTTGAGAGCTGTGAAAACCACTAAATACCCGTAGATATACGGGTGAACCTAAAGTAAATCAAACACATTCCGCCCCCTAAATCCCCCTTGTCAAGGCCGATTTACAGGTAATTCCACTTGTTACTGTAGGATTTACCAGAGTTCAGTTAACCAAGGTGAATCACCATTAATTTCTGACTATTGTTATGTTTTGAAAACATTACCCAGTAATTTTGACAACTGATGTTAATCATCAACACCCTGTTGAATGTCCCTGTTACGTAGAAACGTACAACTTGCTCGTAAGAAGCAAGAGCCGAAGAAAAACAACAGGAAAATAAAGATGATTCAAATGAACCGCCGAGCATTGCTCGCATCGGGAGCCGTAGCCGGCGCCGGTGTTGCAATGGCTCCCTTAATGAAGCGTGTCACCGCACAGGGTGGCGCACCAATCGTATTGACACCATTCGTGGATGAGCTCCCAATCCCCGGATCCCTCAACGAAGCATTGACCGTGCAAGG
>JBEEMN010000351.1:0-2976 GCA_041192625.1 Armatimonadota bacterium | reverse complement strand
AAGCTCATTAAAGGCTCGCATCAAAGCATCCTGTACGGATGGTTTGCAGACTACCCCGATCCTGAAAACTTTGTCTTCCTGCTCTACGGCCTCAATTCCGGACCTGGAAAGCCAAACTATGCTTACTACGAGAACCCAGAGTACGACAAGCTTTTCGAAAAAGTCCGCGACATGGATGACTCCCCGGAACGCCTGACCTTGCTCAATCAAATGCGCGATATGGCAATCGAAGACTCGGCGTGGATTCCCTTCTACCATCCGGAAGTCGTCACGATGTCACATGCATGGGTTGCGAACACCAAAGTCCACCCGATTGCCCGGGATGTCTTGCTGTACCGCAAAATAGACAATAACTTACGCGCACAAAAGCAGGCTGAATGGAACAAACCCGTGTGGTGGCCGCTGTTCGCATTTGCCGGAATCGCCCTTGCCGGCATCATTCCCGGTGTTATCGTTGTAAAACGGCGCGTTAACCGCAAGCTGCGCGCGGGTGGAGGAGCTTCCTGATGCTACGTTTTGTCCTCCGGCGCCTCCTTCAGGCCATCCCCACACTCCTCGGCGTTCTAACGCTCACGTGGTTTCTCTTCTTTGGCACCGCAAGCGCCGAGTCCATCGCACGGCGAAACCTCTCGAGCAAAGACCCAACCCCCGCGCAGGTCCAAGGCTGGATCAAAGAGCACGGCTACGACCAGCCGCCTGCCGTTCAGCTCCGCAAGGCAACCGTGGACATGTTGATGTTCAAGTTTGGCAAGTCGGATGCGACTAAAGAAGATATCTGGATGCGCATCCGGCAAGGGGCCGGCCCAAGCATTATGGTGTCATCCACCATTTTCATCGGGACTGTCCTCGGAGCGGTGCTCGTCGCCGTGCTCGCTGCAGCTTTCCGCGGAACGTATATCGACAAAACGACGACCATTTTGTGCGTCATCATGATGTCAGTGGTCTACACCGTCTACGTGATCGGGGGCCAGTACTTCCTCTCGAAGCAGCTGCGCTACGGGCCGATCTGGGGCTTTGATCCAGCATCGGGGTTGTTCAAGTACATCCTCGTGCCAAGTGCCATCGGGTTTGCGGCAGGCATCGCGACCGAGATTCGCCTCTACCGCACCTTCCTCCTGGATGAAATCAGCCAGGACTATGTCCGCACCGCGCGGGCAAAGGGTGTCTCTGAAACGCGCATCCTCGCCCAGCACGTTTTGAAAAATGCGCTGATTCCAATCATCACCAACACCGTTGCCGTTATCCCTGGGCTTATCCTTGGCGGTCTGCTGCTGGAAAACTTCTTCGGCATCCCCGGCCTTGGCAGCTACCTCTTTGAAGCCCTCGGATCGAATGACTTTTCAGTTGTCCGTGCGATGGTCTTTCTCGGGACACTTCTCTATATCTTTGGGCTGATCATGACGGACATCGCCTATGCCATCGTCGACCCGCGCGTGAGGATTGACTGATCATGAACCCAAATCTGCTGCATCAGCTCTACAACCTCTCGCCAGTGGCGTTGATTGGTGTCGCCGTGCTTATCTTCCTAAGGGCGCGTCAGACGCCGCTCTGGGGCGAAGCCTTTCGCCGCCTCGCGCGGAACCCGAGCGCCCGGGCGGCGATGGCAGTGATTGCCCTTTATGCCACAATTGGCATCGCGGATTCCATCGGCTGGTATGACTCCGCGACGCAGGAGCGCCGCACCGTCATCGATGCCATTTTCGAGCGCAAGCCCGAGCGCACCTACTCCGCACCGCTTGCCGAAATGACGACCGGAGAAGCAAAGCCGCAGAAAATTCGTGAGAAGCATATTCTCGGAACGGATTCAATCGGCGCGGATGTTTTCTATCGCACGCTCAAGGGTGTCCGGACAGCCTTCCAAATCGGTGGGATGACGGTGCTGATCGTGACGCCGCTCGCGTTGCTACTTGGCCTGACCGCCGGGTACTACGGCAAGTGGCGGGATGATGTCATCACGTACATCTACACCGTCCTGTCATCCGTGCCCGGAATTCTGCTTCAAATCGCGATGGTGCTCGTCCTCGGAAAAGGCATCATCCAAATCTGTCTGGCCCTCGGTATCACGCGCTGGGTCGGCCTCTGCCGGATGGTGCGCGGTGAAACCATCAAGCACCGTGAGCGGGAATACGTGCGCTCAGCAAAGGCGCTTGGCGTCACCGACATGGTCATTTTGGTAAGGCACATTTTGCCTAACCTGCTCCCGGTCGTCATCATTTCCACGACACTCGGCTTCTCCAACCTTGTGTTGTCGGAAGCGATTCTGTCGTACCTCGGCGTCGGCGTCCCGGACAATGTCGGTTCGTGGGGGAACATGATCGATGCGGCCCGTGATGAGCTGGCGCGTGACCCGGTGATTTGGTGGAACCTGACGGCCGCGACAGGGGCGATCACTGGCCTTGCTTTATCTCTGAACCTCTTTGGTGATGCGCTACGCGATGCGGTTGACCCAAGGCTGAGGAGCTGATCATGGAAAAACTGCTTCAAGTTGATGATCTTAGGACGTGGTTCCGGACATCCAGGGGGATTGTCAAAGCCGTGGATGGCGTCTCGTTCGATGTTGCCCCAGGCAAGACGCGGGCAATTGTTGGCGAGTCCGGATGCGGGAAGTCGATCACCGCACTCTCGATTCTGCAGCTCGTCCCCGAGCCAGCCGGCTATATCGAAAGCGGCAAGATTCACTTCGGCGGCGAAGATATCCTCGAACGCAGCTGGACGGATATGCGGGGCTTACGTGGTCGTGAGATCGCGATGATTTTTCAAGAGCCGATGACAAGCCTGAACCCCACGCGGACGATTGGCTGGCAGCTGTCCGAGGCAATGACGGTGCACGGCAAGGATGCGCCTGCGGCGCGTACCCGCGCTCTTGAGCTGCTCGAACGTGTTGGGTTGCGTGACCCGAATGCGGCGCTGCGACAGTACCCACACGAGCTCTCTGGCGGGATGCGGCAGCGCGTCATGATCGCCATCGCGCTTGCG
>JBEEMN010000350.1:0-2976 GCA_041192625.1 Armatimonadota bacterium | reverse complement strand
TGCATGGCAAGCGCATCAGGCTGCATGGATCAGGCAAATCAATGCTGGCTGACCGACTATGCAGGCCTACTTAATCCAATATCCGACAAGCCACGCGTCGAGCTAACCCCTTCCTTTGCGGAACGCTGGCCATTGCTCCAAGGTGTTCCATGGGTCCCAGCGATTGGGGATGGCGCAGCAGCTAACATCGGGACCGGACACTGGCAGGATGGCAAAATTACCGTGACAGTTGGGACATCCGTCGCAGTTCGGCAGTGTTGCGATGGGCAAATGCCTGACCGCCCGGATGGCCTTTGGCGCTATCAGCTCGGGCCTAAACGCTGGCTCGTTGGAGGCGCATCCAGCAATGGTGGCTCCGTTTGGCAATGGCTCTGCAGCAACCTCAAGTTCAACCCGGATGCGCTTGCTGATCTTCGAAGTGCACCGCCTACGGTTACAGTCCTGCCTTACTACTCCGGTGAGCGTGCACCATGGTGGACAGACCACCTGACCGCATCCATTCATGGCCTCACCGCAGGCACATCGGGAGAGGAAATCGCCCTCGCCCATCTGGAGGCAATCGCCGTCCATACATCCTGGATTGGTGCAAAGCTCGGTGTCGGCCCGCAGACCATCCTCGCCGCAAGCGGAAATGCCCTGCAGCAATCACCACTGCTCGCTCAGTGCATCGCGGATGCCTGTGGCTGCACCGTTGAGCAACAGGAAACGGGTGAGCAAAGCCTGATTGGTGCAGCCCGCTGGGCGATGCATACTATCAATAACTATGAACTAACAAATTCAAATATCATCATCAAAGAAGTACACACATTTAGCACTGATGGCAACCAAAGAATGCAGTCAATAGCAATGAGGATGAATACATTACTTTAAGTCTAATTGTTGCTATTTAGATCGAACTAGCATCCAACACTTCGCAAAGGCGTGCATCGCAAAGTTCTGTAACTAGTAATCGCGGGAGAAGCGGTAGCGCAGCAGCGCACTAAATGCATCAAATGCATCCGTCCACTTGATCTTTTTGCCCTGCGCCTCAGTCCGCGCCGAGTAAGCGATAGGCACTTCATGGATGACGTGCCCGCGCCTAAGGACCTTCATCGTGATCTCAGGGCAGAAATCAAATCGCCTCGCGTGGAGTGGCACCTGCTTCAGCATTTCGGTACGGAAGACCTTGTAACACGTCGCTTCATCGGTGATCCGCGCGCCCGGAATCAGCACATTCGTCGTAATCGTCAGGATGCGGTTTGCGAGCCAGTTCGTCAGCTTCATGTGTTCTGGATGTCGGCGCTTTAGGAAGCGACTGCCGTACACAACCTGCACATCGGGTGCCGCGAAGACCTTCACCAGCGACAAGTAGTCAAGCGGTTCATACTCGAGGTCAGCATCCTGGACGATGAACAGGTCACCGGATGCATGCTTTATCGCAGTCATAATCGCTGCGCCTTTGCCTTGATTGACATCGTGGAGCACGACACGCACCCGGGCATCGGATCCGGCAATTTGCTCAAGTAGAACTTCACGACTGCCATCCGTTGAACCATCATCCACGTATAGAATCTCAAGGTCAAGCGGAACGCTAAGGACGCGCTGATGGATTTCAAGCAGCGTTGCCACCTCGTTATAAACGGGTACGGCAACCGTTAACAGCGGCTTGGTTGTTGGCTTTGGCTGTGTTTGACCGCTCAGTTCCACGGCGCATTGTATCTGCCACACGGCAAATACGCGGATGGGCAGTGTTAACCCGGTAAGCATCCGATGTATGATGCACGGCAACAGACATTTTCGTCTGGATGAAGTCAGACTGCAGGAGATTCGCTATGGCGGACGAG
This sequence comes from Armatimonadota bacterium, assembly GCA_041192625.1. Lineage (GTDB taxonomy): Bacteria > Armatimonadota > Armatimonadia > Armatimonadales > Armatimonadaceae > CAIRTT01. The sequence goes on along the minus strand of JBEEMN010000350.1, from coordinate 1,153 downwards.
ACGTTTACAGCCCCCACAACAACACCAGCACCATATGTTACCCCTGACAGTGGAGAGCAAGTCACGCACGTGCTGGGCATCGATATCGGCGGTTCCGGTGTGAAGGGCGCTCTTGTTGATGTCACCACAGGGGAGCTGCTCGCCGAGCGCCTCCGAATCGAAACTCCGCAACCAGCTACCCCAGAGGCCGTCGCGGCTGTCGTCGCTGAAATTGCTGCCCATTTCAACTGGACCGGCCCCATTGGCGTCGGCTTCCCTGGCGTCATTAAAGATGGCGTTGTCAAAACGGCGGCAAATGTCGATGACTCATGGGTGGATGTCGATGCATCCAAGCTGATTGCAGCTGCGACCGGGAGCCCGAAAGTTTGTATCGGCAACGATGCAGATGTCGCTGGCCTCGCGGAGATTACATTTGGTGCGGGAAAAGACCACCCGGGCTTTGTCATCATGATCACCCTCGGCACCGGTATCGGCTCCGCCTTCTTTTTCAACGGCAAGCTGCTCCCAAACATGGAGTTTGGCCATGTTGAAGTTGGTGGCAAAAATGCAGAATCGTGGGCATCAGATGCCGCACGAGAGCGCGAAGAGCTCAAGTGGGACAAGTGGGGTAAGCGTGTTGACCGCGTTCTCCACACCATCGAAGACCTCGTCTGGCCGGATCTCTTCATTGTCGGTGGCGGAGTCAGCAAGAAGAGCGAAAAGTTCTTCCCCTACTTCACGCTGCGAACGCCCATCGTCACTGCGAACTTCCTCAATGATGCGGGTATCGTCGGTGCCGCACTGCACGCCAAATGATTCATCTCGAAAAGCTTGAGCAGGCCCGCCGCCTCGTTGCCGCCAGTGACTTGGATGTTTGGCTGACATTTGTTCGGGAGACAACGGCGCTCTGTGACCCGGTGCTGCCTCTGATTTGCGATTTCGGGATGACGTGGCAGAGCGCATTCATGGTGTCGAAATCCGGGATGACATTTGCGGTGGTGGGAAATTACGATGCGGATGCGATTCGCCAGCTCGGCGGCTGGAATCAGGTCGTCCCCTATGTGCATTCGATCAAAGACCGCCTTGTCGCCGTCCTCGAGCTGACGATTCCAACCTCGGTTATCCATCCACGGATTGGTATCAACACCTGTGAATGGGATGACAAAGCGGATGG
>JBEEMN010000349.1:0-2993 GCA_041192625.1 Armatimonadota bacterium | reverse complement strand
TACGGGCGCAAGGATGCCACGGATGCCGATGTCATCGCGGCGGCCAAAGCCGCCGACATGCACGATTTCATCATGGAGCTCCCGGATGGCTACGAGACGAAAATCGGTGAGGATGGCATCAAACTCAGTGGCGGTCAAAAACAGCGAATGGCTATTGCACGGGCGATTCTGACCGACCCACGGATTCTCATTTTGGATGATGCGACATCCGCGCTTGACTCGCATACCGAGGCGAATATCCAAGCCGCGCTCTCGGACCTGATGAAGGGCCGTACCAACTTTGTCATCGCGCACCGCTTGTCGACGGTGATTGGCGCGGACAGAATCCTGGTCATCGATGCGGGGCGTATCGTCGATTACGGTACGCACGCGGAGCTCGTCCAGCGGACGGGTGTGTATCAGGACCTCTACAACGAGCAGTTTAAGACGGTGGCAGACCTCACGGATGACGAAAAAGCCCGGCTGCTCGCGACCGCGGATGCATAAGGTTTACATCCACCGAAGCGCCTGACCGGGCATCCCCTAACTTCGGCTGGCTTACGGAAGCTGTGGCAGCCTCCCCGGCGTATGCATGATGCCTGCGGCATCGAGCTGCTTCTCAAGCTTTGGCAGCTGCTCAAGCGCCGTCACACGCAGCTTTGGCAGAATGGCGGTCAGCTCTTCGATCCCGATGTTCAGCGTCTCAATCCGCGTTTTGGTTGGCATTAACGATGACCCAAGCAGTGCAAATGCACCATCCTGGATACGGCGGACCGTCGTCATCGGGGATGGCTCGACGAGGACACTCGAAATGTCATCCCCGCGGAGGGAGAATGCAATGTCTTCCAGCGCCTTCTCGATGCTTGCGGCTTCTTTTCGCAGAGCATCCGTAGCCGTTGGGCTTTGCTCCAGTGCGCTACGAATCGCACCAATGCGTCCTTGAGCGTTATCGAGGACCTCGAGGGTTGCTGTAAGCGACTTCTGCACACGGGTGACCTTGTCACGCAGATTCTGAATCGTGGCGCGCTCGGATGCGGTCAGCTTCTCCTCACCCTCAAGTGCAACCTTGAACGCGACAGGCTTTACAAGCTCGGTTTCCACACCCGCGATCCGCTTCGAGAGTGCAACCTTGTACTCACCCGGCATCACTACAAAACCACCACCGCCGCCGCCACGCCCCCCGCGTCCGCCACGGCCACCCGCCGCCGGTGCGCTGGATTGCAGGCCGACAGCTGTCCCCGGCATCCGCAAGTCCCACGTAATTTTTCGAAGGCCAGTGGACATCGGCTGAATAAGCCTCCGGACAATCCCACCCTTGCTGTCGGTGATCGTTGCAATCAACGATGCGCCTTCTTCATCCGCTTCAGCACGCAGCTGGTCAGCTGTCGGGAATGGCGGATTCTCACCCTTCTTGCGGGCTTCGGCCTCAGCTTCCTCGCGCTTTTGCTTCTGTGACTTAAAGCCATTCTCCTTAACCCAAACCAGGAAGTTTGCGCCACCCGGAGGGTTTGCCGCATACCAAAGCGTCTCGCCTTCCGAACCCGTACGGCCATCAAAGGAAATCCAGTTATAGACATCCTTGACCGGGAGAATCGCGGCAGCCGTGTCCTTCCATGTCGACTCGCCTCGGATCGCCGAGTAGTCATCCAGGATCCAAATGCCACGGCCAAATGTGCCGACAACGAGGTCATTCTCACGCGTTTGAATCTTGAGGTCGCGCACCGCAATCGTCGGGATGCCCCTGACTTTATGCCAAGCCTTGCCTTCATCGGTAGTAACGTAAAGTCCCGTCTCCGTGCCAACAAACAGCAGCTTTGGATCGACATGGTCCTGCACAATTGACAATGCTGGCGCGCTCTCCGGGAGATTGCCAGTGATCGCTTCCCAGGTTTCGCCCTGATCGGTGCTCTTCATGACATACGGCTTGTAGTCGCCATTTTTATGGTTGTCAAACAGCGCATAGACGGTGTTTTCCGCATGACGGCTTGCCAGAATCCGACCAACATATGTCCCTTCCGGAACACCCGTGACCTTGTCCAGCTTGCGCCAAGTCTTGCCGCCATCCGGGGTGATGTGAAACAACCCATCATCTGTGCCGGCGTAGACCAAGCCTTCTTTCTTCGGCGATTCATCAATGGAAATGATGTTGCCATAGAACGATGTCGACTGGCCGCGGGCGATGGTGTCGAGCTTTTGTGGCTGGCCCATGACCTTGAGGTTGTTACGGTTGACCTGTTTGGTGAGGTCGCCGCTCACGGCCGTCCAGGAGTCGCCACGGTCATCCGAGCGGAACAAAATGTTCGCTCCGTACCAGAGACGCTTGGGGTTGTGCGGGCTGATCAGCAGCGGGGAGTCCCAGTAAAAACGCAGCGGAGGCGCACCCTTGGCAGGCAGTGGAGCAATACCCGTGCGCGCACCCGTCTTGCGGTCGAAGCGCACCAGACCGCCATCCTGTGATTCGGAATACACAACATCCGGATTGCCTGGCTCAACAGCTTGGTGGAAGCCATCCCCGCCAGCGGTCACAAACCACTCCGCAGACCCAACGCCACGGGAGCTCTTGGAGCGGCTTGGGCCACCGATGCTGTTGTTATCCTGCGTCCCGCCGTAGACATTGTAGAAGGGCTTACTGTCATCCACGGCGATGCGGTAGAACTGCGCAATCGGCAGATTAGACTTGAAGACCCAGGTGGAGCCACGGTCGAATGACTCGTAGATACCGCCATCGCAGCCCGCGAGAATATGCCGTGTATCGCTTGGATCAATCCAGAGCGCATGGTTATCAACGTGTTTATTCCGCTCGCCGAGGTCGGTGGTTGTGCGCCCGCCATCGTTGCTGACCTGATTGGAGACGCTCAAAATGTAGATACGCTCTGCATCTATGGGGTCGCAAATGATCTGCCCGTAGTACATCCCCTGCGCGACAAAATCGCCACGCTTCTCCCACGTCGTTCCCTGATCGGTCGTGCGGTAAGTTCCGCTTGCGCCGGACTGCGCCTCGACGGTGGCATAGA
>JBEEMN010000348.1:0-2999 GCA_041192625.1 Armatimonadota bacterium | reverse complement strand
CGAAATATCCGTCCAACCGACGATGAGATCAAGTCTGGCCGGGATGTCGAGAGGGCATCGGCTATCCACATCGGCTCCATGGGAGGAGGATAGGTGTCAATGACCTTGTCACCAACGCCGATGAGGGTAAGTGACTTGCACTTCTCCGGGTGAAGCATCGCAAACTGTAGTGCGACGGCCGCTCCCATCGAAAACCCGACGACATGCACGCGACCTGTGTCAAACACATTTAGGCCGGCAAGAAGATCATGCATATGGACCAATGGAAAGTATGCACCGTGGACGTGCGGTTTGTCACTCTGACCATGGCCGCGGAGATCGGGCCCAAACGGAGAATAACCAGCATCCAGAAAGGCTCTGACCCAGCCAGCTCCATACCAGTTACGCCGAAATGAGCTTGAAAATCCATGTATGCAAAAGACATCTGGGACTTGACTGCCCGCCTGCTGCCAATGGATGGAGAGACCGTCGGAATCGACAATCGTAGATGTCAGTTTGATGGTGTCGGACACGACAGTCAGTATACATTTACCGTGTGTTTTCAACGTTATGGTGTGGCAGAAAACAGGGCATCACGGTGGTACACTTCGCCCATGTCTTCGCTGATTCAAGGACCTTCCTTTTCATCCGAACCGGATGCACGTGGCCACTTTGGCCCTTTCGGTGGACGCTTCGTTCCCGAGACGCTTGTCCCTGCGCTCGATGAACTTTCACGACGCTACGAAGAAGCGCGCACCGATCCCGAGTTTATTGCTGAGTTCGATCGGCATCTTCAGGAATACGTAGGGCGCCCAACGCCTCTGACATTTGCTGAGAATCTGACAAATGAGCTTGGTGGCGCGAAGATATACCTCAAGCGTGAAGACCTTTGTCATACTGGTGCACACAAAATCAACAACACCATTGGACAAATTCTTCTGGCCAGAAAAATGGGCAAGCCGCGCATCATCGCCGAAACGGGAGCAGGCCAACACGGTGTCGCTACCGCGACCGTTTGTGCGAAGTTTGGCTTTGAATGTTGCGTCTACATGGGTGCTGAAGATGTCAAACGTCAGCGGCTTAACGTGTTCCGGATGCAGCTCCTCGGCGCTGAAGTGCGGCCGGTCGAGAGCGGAACGAAGACGCTCAAGGATGCGACGAATGAAGCGCTTCGTGACTGGGTAACCAATGTGGCGGACACCCACTACATCATCGGAAGTGTTGTCGGTCCGCACCCGTATCCTGCTATGGTTCGGGACTTCCAAAGCGTCATCGGACGTGAGACGCGTGCACAAATGCTGGAGCGGACCGGTCGCCTCCCGGATGTCGTCCTTGCGTGTGTGGGTGGCGGTTCTAATGCGATGGGCATGTTCCATCCGTTTGTCTCTGATGAAAGTGTTCGTCTGATCGGAGTCGAAGCTGCCGGCGACGGTATCGGGACTGCGCGGCACGCGGCGACGCTGTCACTCGGTCGTCCCGGTGTCCTGCATGGCTCATTGACATACTTACTACAGGATGAACACGGTCAGATTGCCGAAGCACACAGCGTGTCTGCTGGTCTTGATTATCCGGGTGTTGGGCCTGAGCATGCATCGCTGAAGGACCGTGGCCGCGCTGAATATGCATCCGTTGATGACCAAGAAGCTTTGGATGCTCTGCAATGGGTAAGCCGACGCGAGGGGATACTTCCCGCGCTTGAGACGGCACACGCCTTTGCTGAGCTGCGAAAGCTTGCTCCAACGATGTCACCCGACCAGACAATTGTTGTCTGCTTCAGTGGACGGGGTGACAAAGATGTCGAGGCTGTTGCGGAACGTCTTGGGGGGATGCACGTATGAGCCGCTTACAGGCGTGTTTTGAAGCGCTGAAATTGCGGAATGAAGCGGCGCTTGTGGTGTTTGTGACTGCGGGTGACCCATTTCCTGGCGAGACGTGGAAAGTGTTGAAGACGATTGCCGATGCCGGTGCAGATATAATCGAGCTTGGCATCCCATTCAGCGACCCGCTGGCGGATGGCCCGGTGATTCAGGCATCCTCGATGCGTGCACTCGAGGCAGGCGTAACGCCACCATCCGTGATTGACGATGTACGTATTGCCCGTGAAGCCGGCGTTACGGTTCCGATCGTGCTGATGGGTTCTTGGAATCCGGTAATGCAATTTGGCATGACTGAATTTGCAAACGCAGCAGCCACGGCTGGGGCCGACGCGACTATCCTGACAGACCTTTCTCCTGATGAAGCAGATGAATGGAAAGCTGCAAGTAATTCTGCTGGATTGGATACGATTTTCTTGCTTGCGCCAACATCTACACAGGTCCGCATGGATAAGGTCAAGCCTTTCGCCGGCGGGTTCATTTACTGTGTTTCGCGAACGGGCATCACCGGGATGCACGATAACGCAACGATTGGAGTGTCGGAACTGGTTACGACCATCCGCACGAATATTCCCGGTGTTCCAGTTTGTGTTGGTTTTGGAATCAGTCAGCCTGAACACGTTCGAGCTGTGTCTGCGGTCGCCGATGGCGCTGTTGTCGGGAGCCGGATTGTTCAGCAGTTGCATGAGACACGAGACTTGGATGTGCTTGCAGAAACCGTGGCATCCTTGAAAGCAGCGACCAAACGATGAGTATATTCACCAGCAAGCAACATCTAGCCCGGATGATTGATCAGACGCTTTTACGCCCGGATGCAACACGGCGGGAAACAATCGACTTTGTCGAGCAGGCGGCGGAATACGGGTTCGCATCCGTTTGTATCCTTCCAACGTGGGTCGCGGATGCATCCGATATTTTGGCTGACACAGAGACAAAGGTTTGTACGGTGATTGGCTTTCCGCACGGCCTCGCAGCGCCAGGTGCAAAAGAAGTTGAAGCGGCATTGGTCGTCGCCGATGGAGCACATGAAGTTGACATGGTAATCAACATCAGTGCGCTTAGATCTGGCGCTGAACTCATCGTTTTTGAGGAAATCGAGCGCGTTGTAGCGGCCTCGAATCTTGGTGGTGCCATCGTAAAGGTCAT
>JBEEMN010000347.1:0-3004 GCA_041192625.1 Armatimonadota bacterium | reverse complement strand
TGCTTTCGCTGGTGGTGGCAGCTGCCTCGGCGATCAGATCCGGGCAGGTGAAGAGGGCAATGTACTGTGGAGACTCGGCAGGATTTCCAGCTGAGACCGTTTTTGACATCACGGCATAGACGGCATCTTTAAATCCTTGGTACTCATCGTCGGTAAGATTGACGGTCGCACCAAAGAGTGCCATTCGCTGAACGGGGAGTGGTGTTTCCTCACGCTCTGCATGACGGGAAAAGTGGCCAGTCACGATGGAGGACAACATTGAGATCAGGGGCATCAGGGTTGCGTGGGTTACCGCATCGCGGTCAACCTTGCGTTTCGCATCGACGATGGAATAGTAGGTCGTCGGTGCACCATCGGTGGATTCACGCTTCACCGCTTCGACAAATCCAACATCCTGAAGCACTTTGATGTGTCTGTAAATGCTGGTGATAGATGCCTGTTTGCCTGGATTTTGTGAGATGAATTCATGGAGCATCGCGGGAGTCATCGGCCTTGATTCAAGCAGCGCGACGATCTTTCCACGAATCGGATGCAGGATGGCTTCTACAGTATTCATACGGCGTATAGTCATACTAGATGCTTATTATCATTATTGCAAATATGTGTACCAAACTGTTTGAATTGAAGAATGGATGCCTTCAGGAAACGATGTAAGAAAGGTCTTTATTGCAACCCGGTATGATGCGACCAACGTGCGCGGTTGTTTGCACGCTTTGGAGCATCCAAATGTCTGTCCAGTCATCCCGAAATCAAGCTAGCGAATTGCGCTTCGATAGAGATGTCACATCAAGTGTCAAAGGCACCCCGTTTACGAAAACGCATCGGGTCCTTGAAAATCGAAGCGATACCGAACGGATTGTTTCCACACTTTCATTCCGCAAAGTGATTGGACCTGCGGCCAAGTTCCAAGGGCATCGCATCCTTGGCGTGGATGGCCTGGTGGACATCACCAAAGGTGCTGACTCGCACATGTTTGCTGCCATCGCTCATCCGGATGGGACAAATGCAAGCGTTGCCGGCTGGCTAACGCAGAACAGGGGAAGCGGCTCGATACATATCCACGTGGATACTGGTCAGCTTATCCTTGAAGCACGGCTTAACTACGGACGTCTCATCCTGAAGCCCGGCGAGAAGCTGATCACCGATGCTTGGGTTTACGCAAATGGCATCAATGGCCCACATGGCCTCGAAGACTATGCCGACCTCATCGCATCTGAGTACAAAATCAAGCTCCCTAGGGCTCCATCGGGGTACTGCAGCTGGTACTCGAGCCCGCATGGAGGAGCATCGGATGAACGTGCCAACGCTGAGCTAGCTTTATTTGCTGGAAAGCACCTAAAGCCTTACGGCTTTGACACCATCCTCACCGATGACCAGTGGCAAGGCCCAAGCGTAACCAAGGGCGGCATCATGGGCTCAGGCCCGACCGGCAACTTCACGCGCCACGACCCCAAAGGCCCTTATCCCAGCGGGATGAAAGCAAACGCAGCAAACCTTGCAGCTAGTGGGATGCGCGCCGGGCTTTGGTTTATGCCATTTTCGTGGGATCCACGCGATCCATTGTTTAGCGGGCATCCTGACTGGTTTGTGAAAAAGCCAGATGGCACAAACTACGAAGTGCTTTGGGCGGGCTGGTGCGTCGACATGACGCGGCAAGACACACGTGCGTTTCTCGCCGAAACGGTAAAGCGCATCACCAATGATTGGGGCTACCGCTACCTCAAGCCCGATGCGATGTGGACAGGCCTCGCGGCGCTTTGTACTTATCCTGGGACACAGTTTGTGGATGACCACTACGGCGATGCCGTGTTTACAGATAAGTATGCAACGAATCTTGATGCGTACCGCTCTGGCATCCAGACAATGCGATCGGCCGCCGCTCCCGGAACCTATATTGCGGCTTGTAATGTGGCGCAGAACTTCCGCTCGATGGGTGGGGCGATTGGCCTCGTCGATGCGATGCGTATCGGGCCCGACACGGGCGCGAACTGGGCCGACATTTTGCCGAACTTCCACTTGGGGAGCCGATTGTATTTCTTCAATCACCGGGTTTGGCATAACGATCCAGACTGTCTGATGTTACGGAGCCCGCTCACACGACAGCAGGCTCAGACCTTTGCTAGCTGGGTTGCGGTCACCGGATCGCTGAATCTTGTTTCCGAGTGGCTTCCGGGCCTCCCGGATGACCGTATTGAGTGCATAAAGCGTTCGATGCCAAATGTAGGGATTGCCGCAACTCCCCTTGATGTCTTCGAGCACACACCTGCACGAATTTGGGAAATCAAACGTGGCAATGGACATGTTGTGGGGCTGTTCAACTTCGATGCCGCAAAGCCCGCCAGCGTTACAGTTCCGGTGGAGCGCCTCGGCTACAAGGCAGTGGGGACGGTTATCTACACGCTAGACTTCTGGACCCAAAAGGTTGCAATCGCGGTTGGTGGTGAAGTTTCCGCTACGTTGCCACCATGCGGAAACAGCGTGCTGTCGATGCGTAGAGTTGGTGATCATCCACAGCTGCTGGGGACATCGCGGCATATCACCCAACAGTTTGTGGATGTCCGCAGCGAGTCATTTGATTCCGCAACGAACACATTGGCGGTTGAGCTGGATGTCGTAGGAAACGATGTTCTGAAGGTTACGGTTCTGCGGAGGACACTGAGCGGTCTAAGCAAGCTGCAAGGTTATCAGTTCAGTGTTGTTGATGTTCCAGCGGAGGTGCAGGTTTCCTACGTTGAAGAAGGCGATGTGATTCGCTTCTCACTGTCAAGCCCGGCAAGTATTCGCGTGACACTGGAGTGCACCTTTGCAAGGTAGTGGACATCCGCCAAAGCTCACGCTTGTGACGCCCGTTTGGAACAAAGCTGGCTTCATCGGACGCATGATTGCATCTGTGCGTGCGCAAACGTTTACGGATTGGGAGCTGATCATTATGGATGATGGTTCATCCGATGGCTCTCTCCAAGAAGTCGAGCGCGCAGCAGGCGGCGATAAGCGTATCCGGTGG
>JBEEMN010000346.1:0-3986 GCA_041192625.1 Armatimonadota bacterium | reverse complement strand
GACCGGTCCGGATGGCCCGGCAGTCAGCGAAACCCTCGATGTCAATGGCACTAACATTGCCGTGACAGCCGTCTCGATGGGAAACCCACACGCGGTTTACTTTGTCGACACCGTCACGGATACATCCATCAATGCAATCGGTCCTGAGCTCGAAAAGCACGTCCGCTTCCCACGCAAAACCAATGTCCATGAAGTACAGGTTCTAAGCCCAGAGCACCTTCACATGCTGACATGGGAACGTGGCGCTGGTAGAACGCTGGCCTGCGGAACGGGCGCGTGCTCCGTCGCCGTTGCGGCACATCTCAATGGCCTCTCAGGCCGCTCGGTCAACATCACCCTCGCTGGAGGGGACCTGCAAATCCACTGGGATGAAGCAAGCAACCATGTCTTTATGACAGGTCCAGCAACCCTCGTTTACACCGGCTCCATCGAGCTGAACTAACGTTGTGCCGCCAGCGAGTGGCGGCCCACACTGAAAGGAAACATCACCATGCCAGTCCGTGCCAAGCGCCTCGACCTGATTCCACCCTACCTCTTTGGAGAAATTGCCCGCCTCAAGGCTGCAGCACGCGCTGAAGGCAAAGACCTCATCGACTTTGGTATCGGTGACCCTGACCAGCCAACCCCAACTCCAATCATCGATCGTCTCTACGAGGAAGCGAAGAACCCAGAGACGCACTGCTACGATGAATCCGATGCAGGAGACCCAATCTTCCTGAAGCAGGCTGCACAGTGGTTCCATAACCGCTACGGTGTCGAAGTCACCACCGACCAAATGGTCCTGCTTATCGGATCCAAGGAAGGGCTTGCCCACCTCTGCTGGGCCTATATCGATCCAGGCGATATCGCACTGATACCAGACCCAAACTACACCGTTCCTAAGGTCCAGACCCTGCTCGCCGGTGGCCAGCCACACCTGATGCCACTGACCATCGAGAATAACTTCCTTCCAGACCTCACCGCCATCCCCACCGGTCGTTCTTCAACGATGCCGTCCGCTTTGCCAAGGAATATGACCTCCTGATCTGTAACGACTGTGCGTATGCAGAGGTCGGCTACGATGGCTATCAGCCGCCGAGTATCCTCCAGGCCGAGGGTGCGATGGATGTAGCAATTGAGACGCACTCCCTCTCTAAGACATTGAATATGACCGGATGGCGTATCGGATTTGCCGTTGGAAACAAAGAAGGCATCACGACGCTGAACCGGATGAAGTCGAATATCGACTCCAAGCAGTTCGCCGCCATCTCGCGTACCGCGGGCTGGGCACTGCTCAATGCATCCAATGCTGAGACACTTGCGTTGTATGATCTCCGCCGCAAGCGCCTCATCGATGGCCTGAACTCCCTCGGCTGGAAGCTCGACTATCCAAAGGCTGGCTTCTTCGTCTGGATTCCAGTGCCAAAGGGCTATACATCGATGACATTTGCAAAGGTGCTCCTCGAAAAGGCTGGCGTCTTGGTCATACCAGGTCTTGGCTACGGCGACCTCGGCGATGGCTACGTTCGGATGTCCCTGACGATCAATGGCGACAAGGCTGGCGAGCGTGTGGATGAAGCCATCCGCCGCATCCGTGAAACAGTAACCCTCGAGTTTTAAGGAGACCACTATGGCAAGTAAGAGCAAAAATATCGCCACAACGTGTGTGCACGCGGGTCCGATGCCGGATGCGCACGGCGCGGTAATGCCTCCAATCTACCTCTCATCCACCTATGCATTTGAGACGGTTGGCAAGCAGCGCACGTTTGACTACGGCCGCTCGGGCAACCCGACGCGCTTCGCTCTCGAAGCATGTCTGGCTGAGCTTGAAGGTGGAATCCGCGGCTTTGCATTCGGCACAGGAATGGCCGCCACGGCGACGCTCATCCAGCTCTTCAATGCGGGTGACCACTTCCTCGTCCACGATGATCTTTACGGCGGAACGTATCGCTTGATGGCATCCGTGCTGTCGACCAAGGGCGTGGATGTCGAGTTCATCAACATGCGTGATCTCGATAAGCTGCGCGCGGCAATCCGCCCGAATACCCGTGGTATCTGGACGGAGACACCGACCAACCCCCTGATGAACCTGCTCGACCTCGCAGCAATTGCTGAGATCGCCAAGGAACACAATGTCATCACGCTTTGTGACAACACATTCCTTTCGCCTTACTTCCAGCGCCCGCTGGACCTTGGGATGGATATCGTGATGCACTCGACGACCAAGTACCTGAACGGCCACTCGGATGTCGTCGGTGGTGGTGCGGTGACGAACAACCCTGAGCTCGCCGAGAAAATTGGGATGCTACAGAACGCGATGGGCAGTGGTCAGGCTCCGTTTGACTGCTTCCTCGTGCTCCGCGGTATCAAGACGCTTCCTGTCCGCATGGATGTCCACAATGCAAATGCGCTTGCGCTTGCGAAGTGGTTGCAGACACGTCCAGAGATCAAGGAAGTTCTACATCCAGGACTCGAGAGCCATCCACAGCACGAGCTAGCCAAGCGCCAGATGAGTGGCTATGGTGGGACATTCTCGTTCCGGATGCAAAATGGCGAAATGGTCAAGAAGGCGCTGTCGAATGTGAAGATGTTCACGCTGGCGGAAAGCCTTGGCGGCGTTGAGTCGCTCATCGAGCAACCGTGGACGATGACGCACGTGAGCATGCCTGAAGATGTCCGCATCGCAGTCGGTATTACTGATGACCTCGTTCGTGTCAGCGTTGGCATCGAGCATATCGATGACATCATCGCCGACCTTCAACAGGCCTTCGAGGCGTAGGAGAGATTTATGAAAAGCCGTGGATCCCTGAGGCTCGTTACAATTGTCATGATGGGCATGTGTGTGTTTTACGGAGCCATGGCTTTTCAAATGCCAGTCGAGACCAAAGTCGTTGACCAGTCAACATTCCTTGTGCTCAATGTTTTGGCCGGTATCGGGCTTGTGGGAGGTATTGTAAACGCTCTTCTTACGAGCCCGATGCTGCCTGCCAACATGGCGAAGACCCGGCTGATGATCAGTCTTGCCCTCATGGAATCGGCTGCAGTCACGGGATTTGTCCTCCGCATGATGGGTGCTCAGCCAACATCCGTTTTGCCATTCTTTATCGCTCCCGTTGTAGCGATTGGTCTCCTCGTTCTGCCCCGGGCACTGGCAAGCCAAGAGTAACAATCAGGATTGCAGGCACTGCCTACAACCTCATTTGTGTTATTGGTATATAGTGCATCCACGCACCGAAGGGGGATGTCGACATGCCAAACGTTCCGACAACCGAGCAGCAGCTCCTCACCAGTTACCGCAAGATTTCCATCGCGACGTGGTCCCACCCCCGTGACCCGAGCACGTATTCATGGCTTGAGCTTCCGGTTGAGGAAGCAGAGGCATTTCTCAAAACAATCAAGGCCGATGTTCGCCCAAGCCTGACGCACTACGTTGCGCTGATTGTTGCAAACTGCCTCGACACCTACCCGCAGCTGAACCATGTGCTCCGGGGACGGAATCTCCACCGGCGTGCATCCACGGATGTCTTCATCACCACTCTCCTTAAGAAAAAGGGCAGTCTGGACCTGTCAGGATTTGTTCTGAAGAACATGACAGGTAAGGGGCTACCCGAGCTTGCATCGGAGTCAAAGCGCCTCACGGAAGTCCTCAAGGATGGCACAGACAAGGGGATGCAGCAGGTGCAGCAGGTTGCGATGCGGGTTCCGGGATGGCTGTTCGGCCCCCTGATGCGTATCCAGATGTTCTTTCAATACACCCTCAACCTCTCGCTCGAGGCGATGGGTATCCCGGATGACCGTTTTGGGTCGGTGATGATCTCAAACTTCGGGCCACTCGGTATTGAGAATGCGCTTGTACCACTTTCACCCTACTGCCGCTGCCCAGTCATCATGGGGATTGGAGCACCAAAGAAGAAGGCGGTCGTGATTGGAGATGAAGTCGTCGTTCGCAAGTGCGTGACGATTTCATTTACGTTTGACCACCGCTACGCAGATGGCGCCCACGGAGC
>JBEEMN010000345.1:0-3012 GCA_041192625.1 Armatimonadota bacterium | reverse complement strand
ATAAAGAGAGCTGGATGAGCGAGGTTAAAGCCATCATAGCGAAGCCAGTAATGAACCCCAAATGCCTTTGCTGCAGCCCGATTTGCATCATGGAACAAAGGAACATCCAGCCCAGATTTTTTCACGTAAGCCTGAAGTGCGTTATGGCTCTCCGGTGAAACGCAGGCAATACGAAACCCGATTTTCTCGAGGGACTCCTTGTGTTTGGCTAATGCTTTGAGCTGTTCTGTGCAATAGGGGCACCAGGTGCCGCGAAGGAATAAAACAAGCGTAAAGCCGCTGTAGGGGTAACCGAATGTAACTTCGACTCCGGTTTGGGGATTGATGACCGCTATTGCTGGAGCGGTGGATCCTTTGGTTGGCGGTTGTGGCACAGTGGACGATACCTCTCTTACCGTGCCGTTGGTTCCGCAAGTTGACGCTTGTTCGCGGCAAGATGCAGCCTAAGGATTGAGATGTCCGCCGGGTTTACACCAGGGATTCGCGCAGCTTGGCCGACGGTGGACGGCCGGATCTGCAAGAGCTTTTCCCGCGCCTCTGATGCAAGCGAGTTGATTGCCCGGTAATCGATGTCAAGCGGGATACGCATGTCATCCGCGCGTTTATAGGCATCGATCTGTGAATACTCACGTGCCACATAGTGCTCGTAGCGCGCAAAAATAATGCCCTGTTGAATACCGTCACGCGCGTCATTGACATCAAGCTGAAGCAAATCTGCAACAGCCTGCTGGGTCACTTCCGGACGCCGAGCATACTCAAGTATGGACATTTTGTTGTCTGGGGTGGGCAGACCATGGGCACTCAAGTAGGCATGCTGGAGATTCGTCACATACGTTGTCTTCATAAGATGCATCACATTGTCGATGAGGCATTTTCGACGCTCAAAACGTTCTTGTCGCTCAGAGCACACCAAGCCATTGGCGATTCCCTTTGGCGTCAGCCGCAAGTCAGCATTGTCATGGCGGAGGGTTAGGCGATATTCCGCACGACTGGTCAATAACCGGTAAGGGTCATCAACACCCTTTGTCACCAAGTCATCCACCATCACGCCAAGGTAGCCCTCATGACGCTCAATCTCAAGAGGAGGCATGCCTTTGACACTTAATGCAGCATTGGCTCCAGCCAGCAAGCCCAGTCCTGCCGCTTCCTCGTAGCCGCTGGTCCCATTGATCTGACCGGCGAGGTAGAGACCCTGGATGCGCTTTGTCTCAAGCGTCCGAAAGAGCTCTGTCGGAGGAACGGCATCATATTCGACGGCATAGCCGTACTTAATGACTTCCACATTTTCGAGCGCCGGGATAGATTTTAGAAACGCAAGCTGGACATCCTCGGGCAGACTGGTACTCATCCCCTGAACATACACAGACTCGGTGTTCCAACCTTCGCGTTCAAGGAATATCTGGTGCGAATCCTTGTCGGCAAATCGCACAACTTTATCTTCGATACTCGGGCAATACCGCGGACCAACACCTTCGATTAAACCCCCGTACATCGCTGATAAGTGCAAGTTCTCCCGAATCACCTCGTGGGTTGCATTGTTCGTCCAAACCTGCCAAGCCGGGAGAAGGCCATCATGGCGACGATTATGCGTCGAAAACGAAAACGGAGGACACTCCGGCTCACTCGGCTGCTCCTCCGAACAAGCAAGGTTAATACTGCTAAAGCGGATTCGCGGCGTTGTACCCGTTTTCAGGCGCAGCAACGGGAAACCGAGGTCGGCAAGGCTTGTCGAAAGCGCTCCCGCTGCGGGTTGATCGGCACGTCCGCCTGACCAGCTGTTTTGCCCACGATGACACACGCCTCGCAGAAATGTGCCCGTCGTGATCACAACCTTGCCGGAAAGCAGTGATGTTCCATCTTCAAGCTCAACACCGGAAATCGAAGGGGTGTCATCAACTGAAGAAACAGTCAGAATTCGGGAGACCATGCCCTCAATAATGGTAATAAGTGGATGCTCATCGACACGCGCTGCCATCAGCTTTGGGTAAACATCGATGTCAACCTGTGCGCGCAGCGCATGTACCGCAGGGCCTTTGCCGGTGTTGAGCATCCGGATATGCGTCAGGGATGCATCCGTGACCTCAGCCATAAGGCCTCCAAGGGCATCGATTTCGCGGACAAGATGCCCCTTCGCAGGGCCACCAATGGAGCAGTTGCAGGGAAGAGTCGCGATCGACGCACGGGATGTTGTAACGAGTGCAACACGTACACCGATGCGGGCAGCTGCATGCGCGGCTTCTACACCCGCATGCCCACCACCAACGACAATTACATCCCAGTCACCCATACCTTCATTCTACCGACTCAAATGGTCCGCATTTTCAATGGATGCAAAGGTGAGGTTGTAAAATAACGTCTGATGTATATTCCGAGGAAGTTCAAACTGCGTGCCGACCGCGACTGGCTGCCGGATGTGGTTGCAAATCCGTTCGCAACAGTTGTTTCGCAGCTTGACAAAACACCTTGTGTTTGCCATATCCCAATCGTCATTAAGGATAGCGAGATTGGTCGCATCGCAATAGGCCATGTCTCGCGTGAAAATCCTATTTGGAAATCGTGGCATCCCGAAACGAGTCAATCAAGCCTTGTCTTCACGGGACCCAATGCTTATGTGTCGCCGATGACCTACCAAGATGCGATACAAGTCCCGACCTGGAACTACATCGCGGTTCATCTGAAAGGGCATCCGCTTCCCGTTCACTTTGATGATAATCCAAGCGGCTTACATGACATCATGGATACACTCATCACCCAGTTTGAACCTGATTATCTGCCTGTTTGGCGTGCGCTGGATTCCGTAAATCAAGAGAATCTGCTACGCGGAATTGTTGGTTTCAGGATGCCTATTGCAGATGTTGAATGCGTTGAGAAGCTTTCGCAGAACCGCTCGCAACGGGATGCAGAAGCGATTGCCACTGTGTTGGATGCAAGTGGACAGACAGCCCTTGCTGCAAGAATGGTAGAGGTTCGTAATTGAAAATCGTGCTGCAGCTTGGGTTGATACCCGGGGAC
>JBEEMN010000344.1:0-3017 GCA_041192625.1 Armatimonadota bacterium | reverse complement strand
TAGCGCTTTTCGCCTGATGTTTAGTGGTCAAACGTTTCTTGGGAGGGGTGCATCGAGAATGATTGCATCCACCAACAACATGCCGTTCTTACTCCCAATCTTTGTGATTTTGATGCTTGTTTTTGGCTTTGCCACGTTTTGGACCGCCACAAACGATGTCGAGTAGCTCCCAAACAACCTAGCCAGTCTGGCGTCTCCATCGCTGGCATACAATGTCATCGACTTACTGATTCAAGCCTGGAGATTTGGCATGCGATTTCGATTTTCAACGATGACCACTGTGTTCGGGCTGCTCACCATTGGCTGTGGTTTCAATGTCTACTCAATCATCACCACTGGGGAAATGTCGATTGGACGGAGCTCCCGCCCGATGTATGAACGCCTCAATCCAAGTCAGATGTTTGCACCGCGTCCGGGTGAGTTTGTCCTGAGACAGTCAGAGCTTCCAGGCTTACTCCCAATCATGATTGTCCTAGTGTTGGCGTTTGCGTATGCGACATATTGGTCATCACAAACGGATGCCTAATACTAGTTTATGAAGTGACAGGAGCGGTGATCACTTGGTTGGAACCTGACTTCAATGCCAGCTTAGTGCCGTTCAGAAGGAACCCGGCAAGCGGAACTCTCGCTACGATCTGATGGTGGAACAACAGACATAGGCCAGATGTCACGCTGACGATAACCGGGTACTCTATCGACCAATGCAGGTGCAGGGATGCCAGTAGCGTGTGCAGTACTACGATTACCGGCATGTGAACGAGGTAGAGCGTGTAGCTAGCATCCACAAAGTACTTCAGCACAGGGCCTGGTTTTGCCAGCTGGTTGAACATCGCGATCACAGCAAGTGCGACAGCGAGCGCAAAGTACTGTTGGATTGTCTCTCCGAGGACGTAGTGGATGTCGTAAAAGTGCAGGGATGAAGCCACTAAGCGCATCCCGAGTGCGGAAGCAAAGATCACCAGGCTGCCGCGAAGCGTAAGTGCCGCTGTAAAGACATCCATTACGCGATGCAGAAGCAGTCCCAAAACGAACACCGGTAAGTACATCAAGAGGTTCTTGAAATGGAGGATGACGAACATTTCAGGGAAATACTTGCCGCAAAGAGAAACAGCAACCACCATCGCACCGGCCGTTGCCAGAAGGACCGGCCCCAGCATCCAAAGGCGTGTACGGTTTAGGAATGCTAGTTTGTCGATGACCATCAAGAAGATTGGCGATAGAGCGTAATAGGCAATTAGGTTACCAACAAACCACAGTGGGCCTAGCCACTGGCCTTTTATGACATAGGAGGTGATGTTTGTATCGAACTGCCATGCGTTTGACAGCTGATTCATGAGGGTGTTTGCGGTAAACCCGACAAATAGCATCGGAATCGCCAGACGGGAGATCCGTTTCCAGGCCGATGTCTTCGATGTATCCTTGGAAGCAACCAGAGCTACAAAGAATCCAGAGAGCAAGTAAAAGGCATGCATCCGGAACAGGTGAATACCATCGGTGATTGCGTTAAACACTTGGTGCGTGCTTTCCGCTTCAATACGCCAGCCGCCTCCTGTTTTAAACAGAAGGGCACCATGGTAAATGACACCAACCAACATTAAGACGGCACGAGCCAGATCCAAACCATGCATTCGCTTCAAGGGGGACGCTCCGCGAATAGATTTTTTAGTGTGGTTTCAACACACTAATGACACCTAACGCAAGAATGGTTCCAAATGGATCAGAACGCACGTTTTATTACGTAAAAGTTTCACCAAAGTAAAATCAAAGCAATTATGCCAGTCTGTTCCACGATTTCGTAATGTGGTTCTCTTTGCGCGTAATGCCGGGTATCGGCGACGTGGTCTTTGTGGCAGATAGAATACCCATGGTTTACCGTACAGATTGGAGTCGGGATCTATGAATTTCATCAGTGGAATGATGGCGGTGGTTTTGTCGAGTGTTGTCGTAACTGGTAGCAATATGCATCCAGATGTTTCCCAACAGAAACCCGACGCCACTCCGCTCAATGTCCAGTTGAAATACGATGCCAAAGCATCGGCGACGTACAAGCTCGGCTACCGCCCGATGGCGAATCCCCTCTCCTCCGACAAGCCTTTCTTGATTAACAAGGAGCCCGCGTACAAGGGCAAAGTGCAGTATGGAACGATTCGTATCGGAAATGGTCCACGGGCATTGCATAGCGTTGCTCTCGATACAATTTCGGATAGCGATTGGAAACTGTATTTCGATGCGAATGCAAACGGCGACCTAACAGATGATGGCGGGGATATCTTTACCGAGCGCAAGCAGGTGGATGACCTCCGCAATCAAACCAAGAAGGGCTATGCATCCGGGGATTGTACAAAGGTCCGCGTTTCGTACGGGACCAATAAGTCAGAGTCACACTCGACAATGACATCGCTTTCGTTCTACAAGTTCGAAGGAAGCCCTGGGGTGCAATATTATGACCCTGGCGCGTACATTGGAGATGTCACGATCAATAATGTCAAAGAAAAGCTGGTCATTCAGGATGCCACCGGCGAGCACATTTTCACGCGCACGCCGACGGGGCCTGACACTCCGATTTGGGGCTATCTCAAGGCGGATGGCCGTAACCGCGTCGACTTTATGAAGCCGCTTCCTCTCGGTGGTGCAGTGTATGCATCTACCTTTTCAACCGATGGCCGAAGTCTGAAATTGACTCCAACGACAGAACCTGCACAAACGGTAGGTTTGCCGAAGGCCGCACCTCGTCCGGCGCTTCTCGCCGTTGGGACAGTAGCTCCAGATTTCACATTCATCCGAATCGATGGAACTCAGGGCAAGCTTTCCGACTTCAAGGGCAAGGTAGTGGTCCTTGACTTTTGGGCAACCTGGTGTGGTCCGTGCATGATGGCGATGCCACATTTGGAAGAGTTTTGGAAGGCCAACAAGAACAGTGACAACGTGACTGTACTTGCGGTTTGTGTCTGGGATGCTGAAGATGCCTACAAGAAGTGGGTTCCAGCGAACAAGGACAAGTACACACTGCCATTTGT
>JBEEMN010000343.1:0-3025 GCA_041192625.1 Armatimonadota bacterium | reverse complement strand
CCGCTGCCCAACTTCGAGGACCTGGATCTCACGCAGCAACAAACGATGCAGCACATTTAAGCGTTCGACGACATCCAAAGATTCAAGAACTTCAACCTTCTGTGCCGTCCGTAGACGCGAGTGTGAAGCCATGAGATCGGCCATGCTGCCGACATCCGGGACGTTCGTAGCATCCGCAATGCCCTTGACATCATCCGGAAGCTCTGGAGACAGGTCGACCATTCTAAGGAACGCTTCCGAGACAGCGCGTTGGATGGCCTCTAGCTCGACTCGCTGCAAGTCATCGACCGGAAGTGAATCTGATTGGTAAGTGACCGTTGCCCGGAGGTGGTCCGCTTCGGTATCAATAGAAGCAATCGTAAACCGGCGAAGTCCACGCACTATGAGGCGTGTCGCATCGGGGCTGCGCCCCATTAGACGGATGCTTACCGCGACCCCGACAGAGTGGATGTCATCCACGCCCGGGTCTTCGGTATCCGGTGCTCGCTGCGTTACAACGCCCAGAATACGTTCGCCAGAACCTGCCGCGGCTTCAATCATCTTGATGTACTTCGGCCGGCTGACAGATATTGGTGCGACCAGCATCGGGAAGACGACAGCATCGCGCAGTGGCAAAAGGTCGAGGACTTCCGGGAGGTCATTCGTGGCGGTGTCTGCGACGGCCTCTTCGATTGCGGCTTGCTCCAGCGGTGTGAGAATTGTTTCTGATTCCAAAGTGTGTGTGATTCCTGTACTAGTGTGGCCCGTGGGCTCTAACAACTAATCGCGGTTCTGATGCCATATGTTACACGACATCACCGTCTGTCAAAGCGATGTGAATCATACGAATCTGAGCAGTTATATGTTCCAAAGGAGTGCGGGGTAAACACGTCCATGGAAGATGGTTCGAAGTAAGGGTAGAGTGGTTCAAATCCGGGTCGTTATGGAGAAGGTACCAGATGATTGACCATTTACAAGCGAATCCTTTGGTTGAACGTGGACTACTTCTTACACGCCGGCAGCTATTCGGCCGCGGGGCGACAGGAATAGGTCTGGCTGCTCTCTCCGATGTGATGGCGACAGCGGGACAAAGTGCTATCGCTACAGCTCCAGTTAAGGCGAAACGCGTCGTATACCTGTTTCAATCCGGTGCACCCAGCCATATCGATTTGTTTGATTACAAGCCGCAGCTTGCATCGCAATTTGACAAAGACCTGCCAGACAGCATTCGCAACGGTCAACGTATCACCGGAATGACAAGCGGTCAGACACGTTTCCCTTGCGCACCCACAACGTTTAACTTTAAGCAGTATGGCAAATCTGGCATTTGGATGTCCGAAGTCATTCCACACATTGGAGGGCTTGCGGACCGGATGACGTTGATTCGGTCGATGCATACCGAGGCAATCAATCACGATCCGGCGATTACATTTATTCAAACGGGGTCTCAGCAGCCAGGAAGACCATCGATTGGTGCATGGATGAGCTACGGCCTTGGAAGTATGAACAAAGACCTCCCTGGCTACATCGTCCTGATTTCGCAGGGGACGGGCAATCCAAACGACCAGCCATTGTTTGGCCGACTTTGGGGACCTGGTTTCTTGCCAAGTGTCCATCAGGGCGTAAAGCTCAGAAGCGTTGGAGACCCGGTTCTCTATCTGAAGAATCCTCCAGGAATAGATGCTTCTACCCGGCGTCAGATGCTTGACACGATTGCCGCAACCAACCGCGTAACCGCATCCACGTATCAGGATCCAGAGGTAGATACACGCATCAGCCAGTATGAAATGGCGTTCCGGATGCAATCAAGTGTTCCAGACCTGATGGACATTTCGAAGGAGTCTGAGAGCACATTTGCTTCATACGGACCGGATGCGAAGAAGCCTGGAACGTTCGCCGCAAACTGTCTGCTTGCCCGCAGGCTCCTTGAAAAAGGTGTTCGGTTTGTTCAGCTGTTCCATAGGGGATGGGATCAACATGGAAACCTTCCTACGCAGCTACGCGGTCAAGCCCGGGATACCGATCAAGCGAGTGCGGCGCTAGTGAATGACCTTGCACAGAGGGGGCTTCTCGATGACACGCTGGTTGTCTGGGGCGGTGAGTTCGGAAGGACTGTTTATTGTCAGGGTGCACGGACAAAGGAAAACTCTGGTCGGGACCACCATGGTCGGTGTTTCTCACTTTGGATGGCCGGAGCCGGTGTGCGCGGGGGTAATGTCATAGGAGAAACAGATGATTTCTGCTACAACATCACAAAGGACCCCGTGCATATTCACGATCTTAACGCTACGATTCTGCATCTCATGGGAGTCGATCATACGCGACTTACATATCGTTACCAAGGTCGAGATTTCAGGTTAACGGATGTTGAAGGCAATGTGGTACGGAAGTTGCTCACTTAGCTGGTATAGCGAAGTCGCCAGTTTGAGCGGCTCGTTCTGGAGAAAGTCCATCATGAAGAGCACAATCATTTCGGTCGCATTCCTGCTAGCAGCTGCAGCAGTCGCCATACCAACACAGGCGAAAAGCAAGCTGTTCAACGCGAAGCAGGTCTATCATCAATCAGAATCCGTTTCCGATCGTATGCTCGGACGCCCACGGAACATTGGTAAGGATAACAAGTTCCGGGAATATGAAATCGAGAACGCAGGTGTCTTTGTTGGCTTCAAGCAAACCAAGGCCACACAGATTGTTGTCACCAGTCGTATCCCGTTTTCATCGCCTGTAGATGCAGCAGCATCTGTCGGTGTAAACCTGCGAAACCGACAGCCATCAAGCAAGTCGATCACTCAGTGGGTTTGGAAGAATGTAGACAACATCCCAGTCGTCGTGGTTCGCTCCTTTGATGGCCGATTGTGGGAAGTGGTCGAGCTTGGAGATTCGGTTCAAGATCACTAGAATCAACAAGCCACAATTGCAAAAAGCCTCCATGACCGAGCGGTCACGGAGGCTTTTCATTTTTAGTATGCTTTGGCTAGAGCTTTTTCGCCGGCAGTTTGTCCATGATCATTCCCGACCACTGCGTTACGGTATTTTTGTTACCGCT
>JBEEMN010000342.1:0-3029 GCA_041192625.1 Armatimonadota bacterium | reverse complement strand
GGATAATGGAACGACCACTCAGATCCTGCAGGAGCAGCTTCGATTGTCGTCGCTGTCGACCACGATTTGCCTTCATCACGGCTGCACCAATATGCCAGCGAGTGCCGGCCATCTTCGGTGTCGTTGCCCACGAGCACAATGGTGCCATCCGCATGCCGATCAACTGCGACTGAAACGCCCGGGTTCGGAAGCGTCATCTCTGTTGCAAGCGACCATGATTTACAACCATCCACACTCTTTGCTGCAAGAATACGCATCGGGCCTGGACCATTGTTGCGGTTATAAGCCATCCAGCTGCCATCGCTGAGCCGAATCAAGCTTGGCTGAACAGCTGCGCGACCCACGATTGGTCCACCCACCGTGAATGTAGTGCCACCATCACTCGACATGGCGACAAGGCCGACATCAAATCCATCGTGGTACAGCGGCAAATACAGCTGTGAACCAACCCAAATCGGTGTGCAGCGCCCCATCCAACCGAGACGCAAATTCAGTCGCTTTTGACTACGTTCCTCTTGGATTGCATAGTACTTGGGGAAGATATCCACTGGTGTTGCACCCGCGTAGACAGTCTTCAGTCCGGGAAGGTATTGCCGCCGGAAAGCATCCTCATCTGGCTTAAGATGAACGACCTGATCGCGGCTCCACTCGATGCGACATCCAGAGCTTCCCTTTATGCGCCCTACGCGTTGCTTGAGGAGTGTGCTTTCCCAGTTGTTGTCGAGCTGCGTACCGAAATAGAGCTGAATATCACCATTCGGCGCAACGGTTACCACCGGATTTGTATCTGGAAAACCGGGTGTATCCGCGATGACAACCGGCTCGCACCACTTACCGCTGCGGTCACGTCTGGATGCCCAAATAGCTACATCATCGGCTGTCCGCTCACCCGTCCCCCGGTAGAACACAACGATTAGCGTCTTGTCTTTCAGAACGGCGATTCCGGCACTGTGGTTGTGGAGGGGGTGAAACGGAAAGATGTCGCCGCCTTCCGTAGCCGCGAAGCCTCTAGTCTGTGGCATGGATAAACCCGTAGTAGACACCCATCCAGTAGGGGAGAAGGAAAGCTATTCCATCTTCTTCTGACTGGCCATCACCACCGTGATCTGGCTCAAACGGCGACCCGTTCCAGCGCATCACCCGCTGCTCCTCGAGAGGCAGCGTGTTGGTGAGGAACTGTTCGGTACCGCGGCTTTGATGCGTCCTCAGCTGAATATCATGCCGATGCGAGTTCTTGATCGTGTGGTTGACCAAGTCCAGTGGCCAGTGTCCAAGGACATCTGTCAATGTTCCCGCAGCATCGGTGTCTCCGGTCAGCGCCATGATATGCGCGATGTAGAACGGTGAGCGCTCGGCTTTGATCCCACGACTACCTTTGGTGCCATCCCATGCGGTCATCATATTACGCACCCACAGCTGCTTACGCCACGGGTCCGTCTCGCAGAGGATCATTGGCAACCAGACCGTCATCGCCAACTCATCATCTGAGTGGTTGACCTGATACCAAAGAGACCCATCCCTGTAGAGCAGCGAATTGAGGTCATAGTGATGCTTACGAATGAACTCTTCACGGACATCGAGGTACTTCTTATCACCGGTGATACGGTGCGCGATGGCTAAATACGTGATGTATTCCATCGAGTTCAGGCCGCGCTCTTCGTACCACTGCAGTGAGCCATTGATCGATTCCGGATTCCATTCACCCCAGAGGGTGCGCTTGCCGTGATGACCGAACATCCGGTGATTATGCGAAATCAGATGATCGGTTACCCGCTTGACAACCGGGGCCATTTTCTTGCGGATGGCGGGGTCGTTAAGCACATAATCGGCAACAAACCACGCGTAATAATGGCCATCGAGCTCATCGGAGGATGTGTCACCCTTGCACCAGATGTTTGGATCCACAGGTGACTTGAACCAGATTTTGGTCTCTTCACCTTCGAGGCGAACCGTTTCGTCACCATTAAAACCAAGGACACCTGCCTGGCGCTCAGCTTCTGTCATGATCGCGCGGGCTGGGAAGCCGGGGATACCTGTAAGTCGCTCGAGGTCAAGGATGGCATCAAGGTAGCGAACACAGAGACGTTTATCCTGCGGATTTCCGGTGGCCGCAGCCTTGAATGCATAGGCCGCAACGGCAAGGGCGGTCCACAGGCCATCATTGTCCGATGCCTCAGGAATAACGCCTGCTTTTGGATCACCTTGCTTCTTCAAGCCACACCCAGTGATATAGCCATTACGGTCATGGCGCTGGAGTGTAATCTTCTCAAAATGGTCCGCAAGGACCGAGAGAGCTACTTGATCTTGCCAGAGGGTGGATGCGCCTTTCGGGGTATGAACGACGACTTTGCCATCTTGTGTCTCAGACAAACCCGTTACCTTATTGTCAACCAGCCAGCGCTTGCCCCAGAAGTAGTTGAAGCGACCATTATAGTGCCGCCAAACGCCTTCGTTGGTGCCGCCCCAGATGGCGCCATCTCTTCCGAGTAAGACACAGGTCATGTCTACGCGCGGCACGCCATCGGCTCCGGTTAGCGGATGCCAATAGTCACCGCGGACAAGGACTGGCCCGGTGGTCGTAGCGAGGATATAACCGCCATCTTGAGTTCGAACGCCATCCACGATACGCATGTCGGCATCGAGAATAGGTGCATTGAAGATAGGTCGGACGGGAGGCGAGGGGAGGTCGATGCGCTTCGGCTGTTGGGGCGAGGGGGTAGAAGCGTCGACCGTGTGCTTGGTTTTCCACACGAGGTGCATGGCCGATAGTTCACCAGAGCGGAGCCGTTGTCCTGTAGAATCATGCAACTAGTTTTACGAGGTGTACCAATGCCAGGAATGCGGTCGTCGATGGTGATGATGGCGGTTTCGGCGCTTCCATTTGGATTGGGGATGATGGTCCCTGTGAATGCGGAGCAGCTACCCACCAATAATGCGCGCAAAGTGCTTGGAAGCACATGTGTGTCCTGTCATGGGAAAACGAATCCAGCTGGCAATATTGATCTATCAAGCGATTCTGGAATTCAAAT
>JBEEMN010000341.1:0-3035 GCA_041192625.1 Armatimonadota bacterium | reverse complement strand
CACCGACTAGCAGAATATCGAGATTGCCATCCTGGTTGAAATCGAGAAACGCCGCGCCATTGCCGATCGTTTCGAGGATGGTAAGCGGTGACTTTCCTTTTGGCTGCTCCCAGATATAGGAAAGCCCCGCAGCTGCCGTTACATCGTCAAAGATGTTCTGACTTGACTGCAGAGCCGATGTGGTTTTGTTCGAACACCCTGTCAGGAGTGCCGAGACAAAGAGAGCGCTGACCAGTAACGGTCCCGCCCCACAATCTCTAAACATTTTCTTAACATTGCGATTGTGAGGCGTGACCATAAGATTAGTCCTCGTCCTGCTGTTGGCGCTGAGGCTTTGCGCTTTCCTCACGCATTTTCTCAATCCACTTCGGGTCATCCATACGCATCGCAGGACGCTCACCGCGCCGCTTCTTGAACTCAGGGTCATCCGGGTCCATGGTGTCTTCAGGCTTGAACACTCTTGGATCACTCGCAACATGCTTATACGGAGCAAAGTTTGGCTTGTCCGTAAACATGTCGCTGAGGTCGGTTGTCACTGCATCGAAGAGGTTGTTCGGACCAAGTCCAAAGATCCGGTAAATGGTCTTGTGGATGCTCATGATGCTTGTGTGCTCATGGCTGACATAACCTGGCTTGATCCATGGGCCAAGACCGAGCACAAAGGAGCGCTGGCGGTCGACGTGGTCGCCATCTCCACCCGAGTCATCCTGCGTTACGAACACGACCATCTTCTTCCACTCAGGCTGCTTGGAGAGGAACTCCATGATGCGACCAAGTGCGAGGTCATTGTCTGCCATATAGCTGGATGTATACGGATACCCACGGCTCGCATTGGCTCCCGCACCGTGGTCATTACAGATTGCGATGTTCAAGAACCGTGGGATTGCACCCTTGTGGGTTTTTCGGTACTTGGCGACATCATCCATAAACCAGTCTGCACGGGCGATGTCCGGGATGCTGTTGTTGTACGCAGGGAACTCAAAACAGGTGTTGTCGAAGAGAATCTTCGGCATCGGGAAGTTCACCAGCATATTCGCACCGGTCTTCGAGTCAGGCATGCCTTCATCGTTGTGCGGAAGCTCGTAGCCTTCGCCATAGTTGCGGAAGGTGATATTTCCGCGACCGAGGTGTTCCCAGAGCGAGCCATTTTCAAGGTAATCCTCTGGAATCTGCGAGCCGTTGGAGCCAAAGGATGTCATTCGAGCACGTGCCGATTCGCTCAGTGAGAAGCCCCAACCGGCATAATAAACACGTGTGGTCCAGATGCTTGGGTAGACGCCTACCAGCCAGCGGTGTCCATCCCCGGATGCCTCAGGCTCCATGTAGAAGTTATCGCTGACCGCGAACTGGCGGGCAAGCTTGAGGTGGTTAGGCATGATCGGAACGCGTTCTGTCTTGCCCTTCTCACGAATCCAACCCTTTTCGCCAAACTCTGCGTAGTCCGGATCACCATCTGCGCCTTCAAGCGTGCCAAAGATGCCATCAAAGGTGTGGTTTTCCTTGGTGATGAAGACCACGTACTGGACATCCTTTGGAATCTCAGGGCGCTTCGCGGCAACCGGCAGTAGGCCGTTGTAGTCGAGGACTTTACGCGTCATGCTAGCGAGATCGACATCCTTTGGCGTGGAGATAACATCCACCATTCCAGGAATATCACCTAGGCCAAAGCGCTCATCAGTTTTTGGGCGGAGACTTTTATAGCCGCGTGGTCCGCGTCCGATGCCCTTTTGGGTTGCGATGAAGAGCTTTTCATCGAACGGTCCGAGGGCGAGCTGGGTTGGATACCAGCCGGTCGGGATGTGTCCAAGGACGGTTCCCTTGATAGGGTCGATGACCGCAACTGCATTGATTCCGGCTTCTGCAACGTAGAGGCGGGTGCCTTTACGGTTCATCACCATCCCGGTTGGGATGATTCCACGCAAACGTGAAAGCTCTTTGGTTGGGGTCAGCTTAATCGTCTTGTTGAGCTTGAGCGTCCGCACATCGAATGCCTGAACGGTGTCGTTGTTGGCATTCGACACCCAGATGTTATTCCCGTGGATGTAGAGCGCATTAGGCGATGAGCCACCAACGGACTTGCCATTATCGGCAGGTGCGTGGATTAGGATACCGGTCTTGGCCTTGCCTGTGACCGTCGGGCTTGCTGGCTTACGAACATCATAGGACCAGAGGCTCTGTGCATCCGGGACGCGTGGCGAACCAAGTCCAGGGACAAAGCGGCCTTCGGTCTGGACGCCGGTTTCAGCTTCCTTGGATGGAAAACCAAATGGAGGAACACGCAGTCCACGCTTGCTAAAGCCGCTGCCTTCCGCTGGAGGCGGGACGAGGGAGTAATCAAAGATTCCGATGTTGGCGACGAAGAGGCGGCTTCCATCGGCGTTGAGTGCGAGGGCGTAAGGTTGACGTCCCGCTGCGACATCGGCGATGACCTTCTTTTCCGTGAGGTCAAACACAATCACGCGCTGTCGTGCGACATCGAGGGCGTAGACGGTATGGCCATCCGGTGCGAGGACGATGTCCTGGATGTAGGTTTCTTTGTCGGCCGGGATGGTGAAGAGAGGTTGTTGATCAACGTTCATGACCTTGCGGTCAGTTGTTACTGGTGCGCTTGGGAGGGACCAGCTGGTCGCATCGTAGATAGAGATTCCGTGGCCAGCATCGCCATTCGAGACGATGTACTGTGCACCACCATGCGTGAATGCACCGGCAAAGCCCATGTTCTTCTGGGTGATGACGCGTGGGATGCCGCCCGGGGTGTTCCGCTGCCAGATCGTGAGACCGCCATCGTAGTTACCGACAAGCGTCTTGCCATCCGGGCTGAGAGACAGATCAAAGAGGTCGCTGCCTGCCGTGTAGAGGCGCTCACCGGTTGGGTTAAGCAGACGGCCGTTTGGAAGAACACCAACATCGCCAGCTACAACCTTTGCTTGGCGTGTGCCTGCAGGATTGCCGTAGCGGGTGAAGTCAACAACAGGTGCGGTGGCCTTAGGTGCAGGTTTGGTTTTTGCGGCGATGGGCTTTGCGGGTGGCACAGC
>JBEEMN010000340.1:0-3042 GCA_041192625.1 Armatimonadota bacterium | reverse complement strand
TGCCAGCTGGAAGAGGGTGTTGATTGGCATCGTCTGGATGCCAGTAACCGCATAAATCTCATCTTGAGGGACTTTGGCAAAGACTTTGGCAACCTGGCCGTCTGTGCGGGAATCACGGTAATGCACCGGACTTCCAACCAGCGTACCGCCCTTACCAAGCAGCGCAAAGTCCACACCCCAGGTGTCGATTCCCACGGATGCAAATCCGCCATCGTCGGCAGCGAGCCGGATCGCATTACGAATTTCCTGTATAAGCCCGGTGGTGTTCCAGTAAAGCGTCTCCCCGATTTTGACTGGGCCGTTTGGAAATCTGTGGATGACATTCAGGGACAGCTTTCGGTCATCCGACAGCGTCCCGATCACGCCGCGGCCGCTCTCCGCTCCGAGGTCAATCGCAAGTATTCGTGTCATCCCATCTCCTCCGCGCCAAACCGTCTGCACGTGCATTATCCGCCTTTATGGATGCAAGGTGCAAAGGAGATAAAAGGTCAGGTAGGCTGGAGTCGTATGCAGTTTCCGCTCCGATGCTCTGGTCTTGATGCCCCGAATCCGTGGCAGGTCGCACCCCGCGTTTACACCTGTGGGCAAGTGACCGAATCCGATGTCCACTATTTCGCAAATGTCGCCGGTGTCACTGCGGTGCTCAACCTGCTCCCGCCGACACAGGAGATTTCCGATGAAGATGGCTGGTGGGCAGATGCGGGCATCGATTACGATGTGATTCCAATCATTTGGATGCAGCCAACGGTGGATGGCCTTTGCGCATGTACGGAATGGCTGGCCCGCCACAAAGATGAGTGCGTGCTCGTTCATTGCTCGATGAACTATCGGGTCTCCAGCCTCGTGCATGTCATCCGCAGACTGCGCGGAACGGTGACCAACATTGCGGATGATGCTTGGCTTCACGATGTCTGGGAGCCGAATCCTATCTGGATGGCTCATATTGAGCTGCTTTGCACATCGCCGGCACGTAGATTACTGGATTCGGTGAATGCGCTGGATGCCTTTGATTTTTAGGGTTGCTTGACCGCTGGATCATCCTTACGTCCGGTCGGATTCGCCATCGGAACAAAGGTAAACGGCTCATTCAGGCTGCTGTAGTAGCTAAAGTCATCTACTGGCGGGATTTGGGCGCCGTAGACCTTGGTCGCAATGCGGTGCAGCAGAGTAAGCGGTGAGCATTTATCGATATCACCGATGGAGTTTTTGTAGCGGGCAGGGATACGAACTGCCATTAATGTGCCTTTAACTTCATCCATGTCCGTACCCTTGGCCGATCCCCAATCGAGGTTCATGCGTGGGCCATGGTCACCGATAATCACGGTGATGGTGTCTCGGTGCGGCTTGGCATCGATGGTGGAAATGGTGGAGAGGACCTTTGTGTTGATGGCTTTCAGCTGCGCGACGTACGCGTTCTGGTACTTGGCCTTTCCAATTTGTTCAACGAGTTTCTTGCCATCCAACAGTGTAAATGTTCGGCCATTTGGCTGAACTGGACCGCCATTTGCATCGAAGACAAACGGTGGATGTGGAGCGAGCACGTGCACAAACGTTGCTTTGGGTTCTGTAAGCTCGGTCGACATTTCCCAGAAACGGAACACATCTCTCAGTTGCTGGCGATGAGTACGAACGCCGGTTTCATCAATGAGGGAGAGGAGGGAAAGTGGCGTGCGCTCGATGAGGAGGCGGAGAGCTGTTTCCACCTGGTAGCTCATGATGATGTTTTCGGTGGATGCAAATGTTAGGTCGGCGCTTGGCATCGCAGTGAGGTTGGTACCACTGGGAATGCTGATGATTTTGTGTCCGTGTTTTCGGAGTATTTGCCAGAGGATGGCACTGTCGACTGTATTGGTGACGACTCCCGCCAGAGCGACATCTGTTGACTTCTTAAGCTGGTCAACCGGTTTGAAATTGAGCATCGATGCGACAGAAAGCACTGTTTGTGTGTAGTTTGCGTGGCTACGTGTCGCAACGGAGAAGCCTTTGGATTCAAGGTCTTTGAGGAACGGTTGGTTGTCGTAGTCGTAGTAAGCCTTGATGACATCATCGCGTCCGTAAGCATCAAGAAGCACAATTTGTAGGTCGGGGAGCTCAGAGCCACCTTGCGTGTTGGGTCGCTTTTTGATGAGGTCTTTGGCAGCATCCAGGGTGTGTACCGGGCGATCCAGTTTGTTTCCGCTGGTGATGTTTTGCATGTAAGCCGCGTAGTTTGCGGTCTTAAGCGCATCTTTCCATGGCGTTGTCACCAGTGGGATGAGCATTAGTGCGATGGAGATGGCCGTGAATGTCCCGAATGCCTTTTGGATGTGCTTGCGTAGGAGAAATGCAAGCAATGTTCCGAGTAATGCAAAGCCAACCCAGAGATAAGTGCCGACGGTTTCGGCATGTGCACCATCGAAGAAGTATGCGACTAGGACAGCGGGGCCACCCACGAGATCACGAAATGCAAAGATAAAGAGGATGTAGGCACTTAGCAGTATCGCAGCAAAGCGACCCGCTTCTGCCTTTCGGATACACGCGAGTGCAATGCCAGCTGCGACCGCAAACAGAGTTGCAATCGCGGCTGGCATCAGCATTATGTCGGTTGGAATCTCAAGCCGATTTACTGCGGCGAGTGTAATCAGGGGATAGAGGCAGGTCGCTACGATGGGTAATGCAAGAAGCAGCGCCTGCTTTGTAAACGATGTGAGCTTGGACACAGACTCTCCACGGGGTTGGGACGGGTGTGGTTATGCGACGGTGTCCGCAGTGGGGCGGGAAGGGGAACGACCGGAAACCTGTTGACGAGCTGTGGTTAAGGTTTTGGGGTGCCCTTACCGGCTTTGCCACGGAACCAGTTACGGAAGGTGTAGAGCAGTCCTGCGGCACTGGCAATCAGGAGCTGTGTGGCCATGCTGCCTGCACCTGGGTCGAGGTATGCGGCCGCTGGTGCTTCCGTTGCTGCAACAACAACTGTCAATAGCAGGGAAAGGCTGATAATATTTTGGAATAGTTTTATTTTCATTGTAGTACCGTCATCACAGACTGAATTATCGGTTGTTT
>JBEEMN010000339.1:0-3048 GCA_041192625.1 Armatimonadota bacterium | reverse complement strand
AGATCTGCGTAGGTATGAGATGACCAAATGGGCCGGGTTTGTCATCCGTCAGCTTCATCGCCAGTGATAGCAACATCCCGCTACCAACATATGAAACGAGGGTGAGTGCCAGCGCCTTCGATGCACTCGCTGCATCGGGGACATACTTGCGTGTAGTGATGTGAACGCTGACAAAACCAAGTATCGCCACGATCACAATCGTGATGATCGCGATGACAAGAATTCCGAAGTATGGCTCCATGCTGTTGTCCTAAGATTGTAATCTGGCTTGAACGCTTGGCAGGCACAGAACAACGCCAGCGACGATGCAGATGATTCCGATGATGGTTAGGCGGTTTGGCCGCTCGCCAAAAGCGATAATGCCCAACAGAATGGCCAGAACAAAGCTCAACTTATCGATGGGGGCTACGACGCTGAGGGGGCCATCCTTGATAGCGCTGAAGTAGAAAAGCCAAGAAATGCCCGTTGCGAGGCCTGACAGGACGAGGAAAACCCAGGTCTTTGGAGGCAGCTGCGGGATGACAACCAGCTGCTTTTGTACGATCACGATGCCACCGATAAAGGCCAGGACCACGACTGTTCTGATGAGCGTGGCTACATTACTTGGCACATTAGACATCCCCAGCTTGGCCAGCGGTGCTGTAATGCCAGCGAAGACCGCAGCGAGGAGTGCGTGGAGCAACCAACGTCGATGTTCAGTCATGCTGTCATATTAACTTGGAGTGAAAATAGATATAAATATTTAATATTTAAATAAACTTCGCTTAATGACTGCATAACAGTGTTCGGCATTGCTCCCCCTATAAACAGGTCGCTGAAGCCTTGTTGTTATTTTAGGTGAACATTTATTATGAATCGAAAAGCAAACGCATTTACCCTCATTGAGCTGCTGGTTGTGATTGCGATTATCGCAATCCTCGCAGCCATCCTCTTCCCAGTCTTCGCACAAGCGCGTGAAAAAGCCCGCTCTGCAAGCTGCCTCTCAAACATGAAGCAGCTTGGTCTCGCATTGAATATGTATCAACAGGACTATGATGGCACATTAATGCAGACCACCTACGAGGACCCGACACTCAAGATTCACTGGTCCTTTAT
Organism: Armatimonadota bacterium; assembly: GCA_041192625.1. Classification (GTDB taxonomy): domain Bacteria; phylum Armatimonadota; class Armatimonadia; order Armatimonadales; family Armatimonadaceae; genus CAIRTT01. Next base: position 1,953 of record JBEEMN010000339.1, on the reverse strand, counting down.
CCTCCAGCCATATGTCAAGAATGTTGGCATTTTTGTCTGCCCATCGGATGCATCCCCGGTCACTCCGGCCATCCCTTGTGCCGCTGGACAGGTTGCTGGCCTGAACTGTGATGCACAGGTGCCCAAGTTCTCGTACATCAACAACTACAACGCAATCCCTGCACACGACTGGCTGGCACCATCCGAGGCCGCGTTCGAAGAGCCAGCATCCATGATCATTCTTGCAGAGCGCCGTGCCACGATGAACGATGCAGCAAAGACCAAGATTGGCCAGTGGAAGGGCACATCCGCGTTCATTGGAACCAGTGGTGTTTCCGTTGGTAGTGGTCAGATCTGTCCTGGAGATGCATACCGTTTTGCGACTCCTGCAGATGCAGCTGCCGGGCTTCTTGGAAAGAAAGATAAGCCTGAAATCGTCCGTGTGAAGTTTGACCGCCATACCGTTGGTGCTAACTACACATTTGCGGATGGCCATGCAAAGTGGCATCGCTTCGAGCAAACGCTTGATCCTAACAACTTCCTCTGGGGCAAGACTTGGTATCCAGCACCGTTCCAAAACACGCCACTGGAACGCCCCTGCCCATAGGTTGTTGCCTGGCCGGGTTTAGACACCACAACACCCCCAATGACCAGATTGGTTATTGGGGGAGTTTTTTGATTTTTGGATGTCAAGGGCCAGTGTAAAGGACACTCGGCGGGTGAAGTGGGCCTGGAGGGATTCGAACCCCCAACCAAGGGATTATGAGTCCCCTGCTCTAACCGTTGAGCTACAAGCCCGCGCTCCACGACAACGGCAATATGATACCGTGCCACGTGGATGGTAAACCCAAGTGAGCGACTGGTTTAGTCTTGATTCCCTTATCACGGTTTTAGATGTTCTTTGGCACTGGCGATTCTGGGCCTGCATGGCCCCGGCAGGCGCACTCGCCTACATCAGCTTCCTCATCTTCGGACTCACACCCATCGGCTGGATCTTCATCATCGGACTACTACTCGTAGGCTTTATCGCCGGAATCGTCTGGGACTGGTCCTATAGCTCCGAGGAACCTGGGTTCTTTTCCCGCTAAACCCTAACCCACACACAAGTGCATAATATGAAGCGCTGTGCCTTTAGCTGCAGGGTTTTTCTGGTGATCAATCGCTACCACCACCTCATGGGTTCCTGGCTTGAGGTCATCCGCTAAGACATATACCCATGGTAGGTATAATCCGCCGCTCCATGCCGTGTATGTGTCGACCATGACTTCTTTTCCATCATCGATGCGGCAGCGCAGTATCCCGGCATCCGGGCCCGCTGCAACCGCAAGCCCAACTGCTGTTCCTGTAAACCGAAATCGGAATGTATCTCCAGGCTTTGATGCCGTCAGCGCAGGAACATTTACAAAACCATCCCGAGTGCCCGCCGGAATCTCTGGCCGCCACCGCTCCACCAGCCGAAAACCCTGGACCGGCTGCGCAGCCTGCAGGCTCTCGTAGTGGCCACGTTCGTAACACGCACGGTCCAAAGCTTTCGGCAGTGGATGCTTCTGCTGGCTACCACCTGACACGGTCAACACATCATCCGCCGCATCAAACATCCGACTCACCGCACGTCCGTAGAGCAACCCGCCAAATGGACTTGGGTGCACATCCTGGATGCCATTCGCCCATGTAAATTGTCCTGCCGCACTGCGGGCCCAGACCTCTTTCGCAATATTGACACTTGGATTTCCGTAGTGTTGTGCGACGCGTTCATGTATCGCAAGCGTTGCGGGCATCCGTCCCGCTGCAAAATCTGCGTAGAACTCCTCCATCGCAAAATGCAGCTGCACAATGTCGGTCAGTGGATTCTCGCGGCGGATATGGCGAACGACACCTTCCATCGCGCGGGCAACCCGTGTGGCATCCTTGGGATGATTCGTCCTGTCATTCACCGCGGCCTCGATGAAAACAAGGTCGAAAGGACCCTTTTCC
>JBEEMN010000338.1:0-3276 GCA_041192625.1 Armatimonadota bacterium | reverse complement strand
GGGATACGAATCGATGCGCCGCGGTCTGAGATGCCGTAGGAGAACTCATTCCAAGGAGCAGTTTCATGCTTGCCGGTTAGGCGCATGTGGTTGTCTGGTCCGTAGACATCGATGTGTGCCTGGATAATGTCTTGTGGTGCGAACGCCTGGCAAATGGCATCGTAAACATCTTGGTTGCCGGCTGTGCGAAGCGCGGTATTCGAGAAGTTGGCGTGCATTCCAGAGCCATTCCAGTCGGTATCGCCAAGAGGCTTGCAGTGCCAGTTGACCCAGTAACCGTACTCTTCACCGATGCGCTCTAGCAGGTAGCGTGCAATCCATACCTGATCGCCGGCTTCCTTTGCGCCCTTGGCAAAGATCTGGAATTCCCACTGGCCAGCTGCGACTTCTGCGTTGATACCTTCAACATTGAGGCCGGCTGCAAGGCACTGCTCGAGATGCTCTTCGACCATGTCGCGGCCAAACGCATTGCGTGCACCCACAGAGCAATAGTATTGACCCTGTGGATTTGGGTAGCCATTGGCTGGGAAACCAAGAGGCTTGTTGGTATCAGAATCGTAGAGGAAGTATTCCTGCTCGAAACCGAACCAGAAATCGTTGTCGTCGTCATCAATCAACGCACGGCCGTTGGACGAATGAGCATTGTTATGTGCATCGAGAACATCACACATCACGAGGAAGGCTGGCGTTCCGTAAGCACTGCGGCCTGGATCCGGACAAACAAAAACAGGCCGCAATTGGCAGTCTGATGAGCCGCCTGGCGCCTGTTCGGTCGAGGAACCATCAAAGGACCAAATTTCACAGTCCTCCAACTTACCGCTGAAATTATCGACAATCTTCGTCTTGCTACGGAGGCTCTGCATCGGCGTGTAACCGTCGAGCCAGATGTACTCCAACTTGGCCTTGGACATAATAATGACACCTTCTTGGGTTTGGCATCCTCGACCGGACCGACGTGCGGCTACCCGAGCCGATGGGTATGCTCGATTTGTGTGAAGCATATCATTTTGATGCATTATTAAGCCAATGGAAGCACACCGACACCTGCCACAATGAGAAACCCCGGGGGCTAGCGATATGCCAGCACCCGGGGTTCAAAGCTCGTGAGCAGAGGCTTACTTTACGATGGTTGCCTTCTTGATTTTGTCCAGTTCAGGGAAGTTTTTCTCGAGGAATTTGTTACCCTGCTGGGCGATTTCGCCCTGAAGCTGGGTGACCTGCTCGCCATAGCCACCATAGAGCTTGTCGACGACATCCATGCCAGCAGTAACCTGTCCGAATGGCGAAAATCCCATTTGGTCGAGGCGCGCATTGTCTTTCAGGTTGATGAAGAGCTGTGTTGAGCGGCTATTCGGAGCACTGGACTTGGCGTATGTAATATAGCCACGCTTGTTGCTCGACACGACGGTGTCGTCATCGATATTGGCATCGAGCCACTTGGTAGCAAACTTTGGATTGCCGTGGATACCAAACTGGACAACGAAGTCTGGAACGACACGGAAGAAAATGACATCCGTGAAGAACCCAGCCCTTACCAAGTTAAAGAAGCGGTCTGCACCGAGAGGAGACCACTTGCGGGTTACCGCGATCGTGAAATTGCCCTTGGATGTTTCGAACTGAACCTTGAACGATTCCGGTGCTTTTGCGGTGTGCTTGGATGGGTCATCGAGGCCTGGAATCGTCGAAGCCGATGCCGGTGTCTGCGCCTTTGCAGCCGGTTTTGCCTTCGTCTGAGCCATCGCAGGCACCGTAAACATTGAGAGAGCCAGCAGTGCTGTAATTGTGGTGTTTCGCATATATCAGTATAACCTCCCTGAGTGACCCTGTGGATGGCGCAAGGACACGCGCTTTCCCGGGCTATACTGCATCATCGGTCAAATCGGCCGGTCGAAGGAGACCCGATGATGAAACTCTCCCGCCAACAGGCGATTGCTTCCTTTTTTTCAGCAGCACTGCTCGGCCCTGCAGCGCTTGCATCCACGATGCAGACATCGACAAATTCCCGCTACGGGATGGTGGTCCAGAGCAAGGGTAAAGTCACCCGCATCGATAAGGCTGGAAACATCCTCTGGCAATATGACTGCGCGTACAACTCGCACGACATCCGCTTGCTTCCAAATGGCAATGTCCTTGTAACAACCCAGCCAAGTGTGATCGAAGAGATCACTCCTGAAAAGAAGGTTGTCTGGTCGTGGAAGGGGAAAGCAGTTGCTCCCCATGATGGCCCTATCGAAATCCACAGCTTTGAGCGTCTTGAAAATGGCAACACCATCATCAGTGAGTCTGGCAACAAGCGGATCATCGAAGTCGACCCTAAGGGCACAATCGTTCACTCCATCCCACTGACAGTTGAAAAGCCCGACTGGCACCGTGATACACGTCGCGTTCGACGCACTGACAAAGGCACATATCTCGTCGCCCATGAAGGTATGGGGATGGTTCGCGAGTATGACAAGGCTGGAAAAATCCTCTGGGAGCACAAGCTGGAGCTCGGCACAGAGCCAGCGACACCAGGTGCGAACGGTCACGGCGTCTCCATCTTTAATGTGCTTTCACTGAAGAACGGCAATGTCCTCATCGGGGGCGGAAACAATAACCGTGTCTACGAAGTTGACCGCAGCGGGAAGACCGTGTGGAGCATTGAACGGGATGAGCTGAAAGCCCCGGATGGCAAAGCGATTCACCTCTGCTGGATCACCAGCCTCAATGTCCTCCGCAACGGGAATATGGTCTTCGCGACAGCTTTCGCCGGTGCTGACCAACCGATTTTTGTCGAAGTCAACCGCAAGAAGGAAGTTGTCTGGGCGAAGTATCCGGATGCGACCATCGATCGGTAACCCGTAAGGGGTTTCTCGCGGGGACGGCCGGTGTCATTGCCGGCTTTCCAACCGTGGTGCATGCATCCGTTCTTGGGCGCGGCGGTTATACGGCGCCAAGTAACCGGGTCACTGTCGGGATGATCGGCACTGGCAAGATGGCCAATGACTATCACCTACCGACGTTGATTGACTTTCGGGACGTTCAGATTCTTGCTGTCTGCGATGTCGATACGACCCGGCGCTTGGCTGCTCAGAACCGTGTGCTGACCAACTATGACAAGCAGGGGCGTAGCGGCGCGCAAGTGGATGTCTACAACGACTTCCGCGATGTCATCGGGCGTAAAGACATCGATGCCGTTTGTATCGCAACCCCCGAACACTGGCATGCCATCCCTGTCATCGAAGTTGCAAAGGCCGGCAAGGATATCTACTGCGAAAAGCCATTGACGCTGACGCT
>JBEEMN010000337.1:0-3058 GCA_041192625.1 Armatimonadota bacterium | reverse complement strand
AAAAAGAAGCCTTCGCTCCGGTTGCTGTCCTAGAATCGGTCGACGGTTTGCAGGAAGCCATTCACAAAATGAATGGAACACCCTACGGACTGCAGAGCGGCGTCTTTACGAATCGCATTCAGGATGCACTACTTGCGCACAACCAGCTCCGTGGGGGCGCCGTTTACGTAAACGATGTTCCAACGGTTCGGATTGATAAGCTGTCCTATGGCGGCGATGGCGCGAGTGGCAGCGGCCGCGAAGGCATTCGCGATGTGATGCATGCCTACACAACATCCCGGCATTTGGTTTTCAGCTAAATCCAGGCGTTTCTGATCGGGACTAGCGCTTATTGAGAATTGGCAGCAGCTCTTCCACCGTTAACTCCGCACCAATCCGGATAAATCCGCCATCCAGCGAAACCTTGCGGGCCAGCATCGGAACTGGGAACGCCGTCATTTCCGCGACAGGGTTAACGATATCAGCCACATACCCGACAACAGAATCCGGAATTGGCACAACGCCAAGACGAGCCGTTTTCGGCTGAAAATGCAGCTCTCTTCCAGACTTTGCGACGACAAGGGCACCATCGATCGCGACGGTGATGGTTGGAAAACCGAGGACGCGTGGAACGGTTCGGACCTGAAGGGTCTCCCCGACAACCGTCAGGTTAACAGGAGGCAAATCAGGCCGACGCTTTCGAATAATCGCTTCAACCTCACGGGCATCGAGCCAGGCATCCATCGTGGATGAGCGGACGCCGTCAATCGAAGCTGTTTTCCGGTCAACAGAGACATCGGATGCTTCAATCAAAACCCTGTCCAGAATCATCCCATTCGTTAGCGCAACACCGCGCCCGAACACCGAAACATGACGGAGCCGCCCACGCATTCCGGCACCCATGGATGCCGACTCGACATTGACCTCGTACGACTTAGCCGCACCAAGCACGATTGGCAAGCGCTCTTTGATAATCCGTTCAGCAGTCTTTTCAACAGGACGGCGACATCCGGTGGACATCGCAGTGACTAAACCTGCGATGCAGGCAAGGACGACATGACTACGCAGCACTGCTTGTGCTTTCATGCTTTGGTAATGCCACAGATCCTGCGATTACGAATGTCAGAATCAGTGCAACGATGGTCAGGGCTGCCGATGTTGTATACGGAGCGGTTGGTCCAATGCTCGAGAATAGATAGCCGGCTACCAGAGGCCCAGCGGCACGGGCCAGAGCTTCAAAGGATGAGCTTGTAGACTGAATGAGTCCCTGACCAACCAGCGTCTTTCTTGAGATCAGTGCGGTAGTTGCTGGGCTGATCAAGCTACGCCCAGCGGACAAAACCATGCTGGCTGCGATGATTTCCAGACCCCAGTTTCCCCACTTCGTAGGGAGTAACAACAGGACATAGCCGAGCGCAAGAATGGCGAGTCCCAACCGGACCACCGTCCCTTCGCCAAACCGCTTTACGATAGGACCAATCAGGCCACCTTGGACAATGATTCCTGACAAACCTACGAAGCCCATGATGTAAGCCAAACGCATACTCTGGTTTTCGCGTGTTGCAATGCCACGTGCCATCAGGAAGTAGCCAAAGATCTGCTCGATGGCCGCAAACCCAAAGACCATCACAAAGTTGATGATGAACAAAGGTGCCGCAGGGTCTTTCATCACCCGGCGGAAAAGGGCCAAGCCGCTTTCTTTTACGGTTGCCGCAAGCTTTCGGCGTGCCTCTTCCGAAAGTGATTCGGGGAGCATCTTCACTGCAAAGAGAAAATTAACCAGCGACATTGCAGCTGCCACAAATGCCGGAATCGCGATGTTGCTCTTCCCGAGGACACCGCCGAACACGGGACCAAAAGCAAACCCTAGGCCAAAACAGACACCCAGGATACCCATTGCTTTAGCGCGGTTCTGCGGAGTGGTGACATCACCGACATAGGCGAAGGAAACGCCAATAGATGCGGATGAAAGGACTCCAGCAAGAATCCTAGCGGCGAAGAGCATCCACAGACGTCCGCTTGAAAAACCAAACAGCATGTAGGCGAAGGCAACACCGATGAGCGAGATGAGAATAACTGGCCGTCGTCCAGCCTTATCTGAATATCTCCCCCAGAGAGGTGCAAATAGGAACTGCGTGATCGAGTAGCTTGCTCCAAGCCACGATCCAACCAATGCGCCCTTTGCATGGTCATCCCCGACCCACGGATCAGCTTCGACATATTGTGGGAGATTGGGGAGGATGATTCCGAACCCGAGGAGGTCAATAAAGAGAGTGAATGCAAGGAGCAATATCGGCTTTAGAATTGCCTTGAAGCCATCATCAACTGTAGATGAACCTTTTTCTTGTTTTCGACGCATTGATGGATGCTACCTGTAACTCTATGGATTGCAGAACGTGTGTCGATAAGTAATCGACATCTTGATGATAACAAACGGGACAGCTGTAATCTAGGCTGAATGTAGCAGACTCACCAGCATCCCGTGGATGTTTGTGGTTAGGCAGCCTTCATTTTTGTGCGAACAATGTCACCGCTGCTGATTCCGAAGTTATGTGGAAGTGGACTTTCATGGCGTGGCGGTGTACTTGTCAAATCCTCAACGACAAGATACTCACGATCAAGGCCAGCATTGTCAACGAGGCGCAGGCGTGCAACGACTTCCATCCGTCGACGGGGATTCGCTGCGACCCAGAGCTCTGCCTCCAGACGAGCCGTGGCCTCATTTTTCTGATCACTGCTCACCAACATGCGACTACGCTTGTGGCTGCAGATCTGGACACTTACCATAGCGTTATCATCGGTTCAGATACGCTGCTTCCTTATAGGAAACCAGATGGTCATTTACGCATTTGTGATTAAGCAACTGAATGGCATCACAAGCGTCACCTGTATTGGTGATTATCCTGTGTTCAGGAGAACTATCTCGCCGCTATAGGTATGTATTCTCGAGGACAGGATTGCTTAGATGAATGTGTAGATGACCGACATAATCGACAGAATCGCCACAGCGGCAATCGTAATCTACGCCACCAAGTTTGTGCCGAATTTGTTCACATAGTCCCCCATCACAGACCGGCGA
>JBEEMN010000336.1:0-3060 GCA_041192625.1 Armatimonadota bacterium | reverse complement strand
TCCCATTTTGTCGACAGCAAGGACATCGAGGGTGGCATCCCCGGTCGACTCACGCACCGCAAGCGCAGCGATACCACTAAGCCCAACGGGCGTATCGCGCTTGCCGTAAAGTCCACTGCGATCATTTCGGAAAACTTGAAGCGCTCCGTTTGTATCGGTTACAAAGATGTCGTTATCGCCATCGGCATCGATATCGCATTGCACAAACTTGCTGATGGTTCCGGTGAGGCCTTTGAGCGGGTTTTTGACGATGCCAAATGTGCCGTTGCCACGGTTTAGGAGAAGGGTTACCCCACCAGACGCTGGAGCAACGAGGGTATCGAGATCGCCATCCGCTTCGAAGTCAACCGTCCAGGCGCCGTTCACCGGCACGGCTGCGAGACTTGAAAGCCCAGCTTTGGCTGTACGGTCAGTGAGCTTGCCGCCGGTGAAGTCAAGTGCCCGGAGTCCACCTTTACTTGCGACGACGAGGTCCAGCTTGTAATCACGTGGGCTGTTATCGTTTTGGAGCTGTCCAACAGCATCATCGAGGTCGGTTGCCACGACAGATTGCACGCCTGCGGGCACAGCGATGCTTGCGGTACCGGCTGTCAGTTTGCCACCGAGTGCGGAGATAACAATCGGATCGGATGTTTCATCGATTGCAAAGGCATTCACATAGTCTGCTGATGTCTGCTTGGCATCGCTGGGAAGCGCATAGGAGAGGGCTGTATCTGGAGCGGATGCGGTCGCTGGAGGGTTTTGCAGCTTGACAAAGCGTGAGAGAGGCTGGCCGACATTTGCTCCTTCAAATGCGATTTCACGCTTGCTTGCCTGAAAGTCTGGATACTGCCCAAGGGTATTTTCCAGCATCGCGGTTGTGCGCTTGATGAGCATCGGTGCGCCGGAAGCGGAGTTCTTTCGGAGGTCGCCAAAGATAACTTTTGCGCGCTCTGGCCACTCGTCGGTACGGCTGCCAAACGCATCGATGCATTGCGTAATCGTGGCACGGTCATTGGCATCGGCAGCGGTTCGGATTCGATCGAGCAGCGCCTTTGTGTTGCCGGGAAGAATCGCGATGATCTTATCCTGCGCCTCCGCCATGATCTTGACGCGGTCTGCACCACTCTCGCGGTCAGCCATTTGGGCAACGAGGTACCAGGCTTTTACATTGCGTGGGTTGGCATCCGCGGCCTTGCGGTAGAGGGCAAGGGCATCGCCGAATTTGCCATTCTTCTCCGCCAATAGCCCGGAGAGCATCGTCAGACCTTCGCTCGTGCCGCCAAGCTCATTTGCCTTCTTGATGGCGGCTTCGGCTTCCGGTGTCCGGTTTGTGCGGAGGAAGTGCAAGCCAAGGTTTGCCCAGGTTGCAGGTTCACCGGGGGCCAGCTCGGTGGACTTTTTGAGATTGGGTTCAATCAGGTTGAGGTTAGCCGTCTCGAGGGCAACGGTCCCGATGGTGAATGCAGAGACCGTCTGCTTATACTCGGGTGTGCCGGGTTGCGGTAGGCCTTTATTCCCAAAGCAGCCGCTGAGCATGACTGTGGATGCCAGAATGGTCCCCACCCAGGCCGTATTTTGCACCGAATTCGCTTGCCGCTTCAACAACTGGCGGTCCTCCGCTTGGTTTATCACGGCACAACTTTTGTGCCATTTCTCACATCTTTATACTCTATTTGGCACCGAACGGCGCACACCTGTGACAAATGCATTTCGAAGGACAAATCCAACCACATTGTGCAATTTTTGAGATGATTCTTACGCAGAGTTCTCTCTAAGCAACGGCATTGTTTAGGATTAGGCGTGGAAATCAACGCATCCGCCGTACTCAATTGTGATAATTGCGGTGCCTCTGCTACATCGGATACATCTGTACACCTCTGCTGATTCACAACCTACTCAGGGGAAAACCAAACCACAGCTCCCGCTCCAAGGTGCTGAAAATGGTAACTCTCGTCTCTTTTGTGGTGGCCTTTGCCATCACCTGTTTTGGTTCCTCCAAGCAGTCTCCAGCCCCGGCTGTCAACGCAGTCGCATCGCGCCATCCGGGTGTCGTGATCACTGCGGCTCTTCGTCGCACGGAAACATATCGGGATGCCCGCCGGGCTCTCCTCGGTAAGCGCTATGCCTTGGCGCAAACGTTGTTGCATTCACTCCTTCAACGTCCATGGATAACCGCATCCGACAGATCGTTTATTGCACGCCAGCTCCATTTGGTTCGAGCTGCGGCAGCAAAAGGTGGTGCAAAATGAACATCCAGCACATTCTGATCAGTCTCGGAATAGCCGCTGTAATGTCTGTTGCAGCGCCAACGAGTGCGAAACCATCACGTCAAACCCCGGTTCCTGGACCGGCGCCAACGCCGATCACCTTTTCCGAACTGCCGGCGACAGGGGATGCTTATCCTTGGGAAGGCAGCGTGCAGTCCGAATCACTACCAGCAGCCATTGTGTCGCTCAACCGTAACCTTCACTACGCGCTCCCTGTGGTCCAGTGGCATGGCAATGGTGGTTTGGTGATCGATATTGCGCTTCACTACAACAGCAAGGGGCTTCCAAATGCTGCGATTTCGCAGGGTTGGAGTGTTTCCACCGATGTCGAAGCTGTGCAGGATCCCGTAACTGAAGATGTCCTCGTCCTCTGTGGGGATGGTCGCCGTATTCCGTTTACAAGGAATATCGATGCCAGCTTCAGTGCCCCGCCAGGAGTCGCTGATCGACTCGTGGCAACAGCAAACGGGTTGATGTTTACTCAGGCGAACCACGACCGCTATGCCCTGAAGTCACTTCCGGGTGGGCGCTTTCATGCAGTGTCCCTTTCGGACCGCTTTGGGAACACGGCTGCCTTTGCCCGGACAATGGATGGCAGGCTGGCATCGGTCACCGATGATGCAAACCGTAAAGTTGTGTTCACGTACACCAATGGGCGGCTGTCAGGAATGACCGACCCTCTGGGCAGGACGTGGCAGCTCACCTATGGAATCGCGGGGCTTCAAAGCGTCCAGCTTCCATCCGGCGAAACGCAACGGATGATGCGGTACGCGTACAACGAGGCAGGCGACCTTGAGAGCATCACGGATGC
>JBEEMN010000335.1:0-3817 GCA_041192625.1 Armatimonadota bacterium | reverse complement strand
TCAAAGTAAAGAAGCCAAAGGTCTTCTTTCTGAGTCTTGGCGAAACGGATGAATGGGCGCACGAAGGTGAGTACGACCGCTATCTCGAATCCGCCCAGATGTCCGACAGGCTGTTTGGCGAGCTGTGGAGCACGGTTCAAAAGATGCCTGAGTATCGCGGCAAAACAACGCTGATCATCGTGACCGACCATGGGCGCGGCGGCGCTCCACGCGGATGGGAAAGCCATGGAGCGAACATCGGCGGTGCGGAAGACATTTGGCTGGCCGTTCTCGGTCCAGATACGCCAGCGCTGGGCGAAGTCAAATCATCCAAGGTGACACAAAGCCAGATCGCCGCGACCATCGCCAAAGCTCTCGGCAAGAACTACAGCCAGGTTCAACCCCGCGCCGCAGTCCCTGCCCCAGTTTTCAACCGCTAATCTCTAATCTTCATCCTCGACCAGAATCACGCCGTGTGCCGGTGGCAAGCCCGGTTGCGTGATCGATGACGTCATCGACATCCTCGCCGCCATCCGGGAGCAGAATACTGATCAGCTTTCCGATATTGAACACATTCGTTCGCTGATCCAGCCAAGCGCCCTGCACAAACTCCTCAGGTGCCATCAATCGATTCGACCCGTAGTTTTGCTCCGCTTCGAGCTTAAAGCCATCCCCGCGCCGCGAAAGGTCCCAGTCAAAGCACCAGACTTTGACATTTTCAAAATCGAGCAGGATGTTGCCAAGGTAGGCATCCACCAAAATGAAGCCAAGCTCGACGACTGCTGCGTAGGCATCCACGATGTCTCCGACCAGCTTTGCGCGGACCGCAAGTGAAATGGTCAGAAAGGCTTCGAGGGCATCCGGGTTGCTCAGCGGAAATCCAGCGACCTTGGGATACACAACGATAAGGCCATCGGATGCCGACAGCATCATCAGCGTTGGAACAATGCTTGTATGCGCCTGGCTACTCGCGATTTCTGTCTCGACGGCCGCACGCTCATGTTCATTGCTTGGGTAGACCGTGATGACCATCGCATCCGTGTGGAACATCAGCTTCGTCTCATCCGCATGCTCAAGCGGCTGCGCATGCGGCAGACTTCCCATAATCCAGCTCTCGGCTGTCACTCCAGACATAGCACTATCCAATCCGATGCTGGCACCCAACATCTATCAACAAACTTTGTGTTCAGACGGACCCGTTGATACGTACCAAGTGGGTTCGTGTCCGCATGATCAGGCTGGTCCCGATACTGGCGACGCTTGCGCGTGGGCCAACATCGAGGAAATTCTCCGCCACCTTTTCAAACGTCCGTCCGGGCTTGACCACCGTCGTTTTGCCATTGTCAGCAAACAGATAGAGCAGCCCACCAACGAGGAGCGGACTCGCATAATACCTGCCGCCAAGGCGCTCACTCCAGAGGTCCTGACCCGTTTTGCCATCCAGGCAGCGCAGAAAATCACTGTCCGCGGGAATAAAGAGGAGGCCATCGGTTGCAAGTGGCGAACACAGCGGCCCGACGCCGCGGCGGTGTTGCCACGCGATATCGGCATCGGTGAGCGGACCCGGCTTGTCAAACGGAAGCGCAAAAATCTCCGGTTGATCAAAACCTGAGTTCACATAAAGCATCCCGTTACCAACCACAGGGCGTGCGGCATTTGAGTACCCGCCGTGACGGACTTTCCAGAGTTCACGGCCAGTCTTTGGGTCGTACGCAATAAATGCCCGTGCCCCGACGGTAATCAGCTCATCCTGGCCACTTCGCTTCACAACGATAGGCGTCGAGTAGGCTTTGCGCATGTCCGGGATGACTTCATTGGACTTGCCAAGATTCCAATCAATGCTCCTCGCGGTTTTCCAAACGGTTGATCCTGTGCGGACATCGAGTGCGGCGACGAATTGGACATCGATGCCATCGTAGGTGCAGATCAGCAGATTTCCATAGATGACCGGGCTTGAGCCTGGCCCGCGGTAGTGCTGGCAGTTGAGATCACGACGCGTCCAGAGAACCTTGCCCGATTTTGCATCGAGGGCAGCGGTCCCATACGTGCCAAAGTGCAGAAACACTCGTCCGCTGGAGGACACAACGCTTGGGGATGCGTACGTATTGCCATCCGTGCCGAGGGGCTCGGGGGCTGTGTTGGCGAACAGCTTTATGTTATGGATGATTTTGCCGGTGTTGATGTCCACGGCGATCGCCCATTGCTCTGCGCCTTTGGGGTCGGCATGCGTCATCCAAGCGAGGTTGTTGGTGATTGCAGGGCTTGAGAAACCTTCATTTGGGATGGGCGTCTTCCAAGCCAGCCCTTTCAGCTCAGACCACTTGGTGGGAGCTGATTTTGCAGCTGAGTGGCCGCACATTTGTGGGCCTCGGTAATCCGGCCACGGATCACTCGAGAACGAAACAACAGGAGAACCTTGCTTCGTTGCACTTCCCTGCATCATGGTTTTAAACCCTTTCCATACCCCAGGAGGGTAATGCTAACCAGGTGTTCCCGTCCAGAGTTGCTTAACCCCGGCGACGATGAACTCAACAGCGATAGCCACGACAATCAGTCCCATCACACGGTTGAGAACATTGAGTCCGGTTACTCCCATTCGCTTTCCGATAGGCGCAGCGAGGTGGAGACAAACCCACGAGATGAGCATCACGGCACCGACCACAATCCCAACCTTTGGCAGCTGCGGCCACATCGGGCCACGGTCGGCGAGGAGGATAACGGCGCCCATCGCTCCGGGACCCGCGAGCAGTGGAAGAGCCAGCGGTACGACTGCAACATCGGTGTGATGCTCCGCCTCTTCGACTTCATCCTCATTAATCGTCCGGTTTGGTTCTGCCCGCAGCATTTCGATGCCCATGAACAGGAAGAGAATTCCGCCTGCGACGCGCATGCTGGCAACGGAAACACCGAACACTTCGAGGACATACTTGCCGGCTACGGCTGAAATGATCAGGATAAGGAATGCCCAGAGGGCTGCCCGCCGGGCGGTGACACGTTGTTTTTGTGCGCTTTGGTGAGCCGTGACGGTCAGGAAGACAGGGATGGCGCCAAGCGGATCCACAAGCGCAGTCAGGCTGAGGAGGGTCTTTAAAATGCCTGTGACGTCGTCCATTGGACCTCCATTCTAACCTTGATGTCGCATTTCCCGCCCAGTCCTATGCGTTATGTGTCTGCTTTCCTTTATCAGCCGCCTGTGCATTTTCTCGTGCTGCTGCTGCATCCGCCTGAAGCGCATCCACAGACTTGATCGCAATGCGCGCTGCGCCCTGGTAGGTCGCATCGGTTTTGACACGCATCCCAAGCCGTTCCGCCGTTTCAAGCCTTCTTGCGGCATCATCGATTGCACCCGATGCGACATATTGCGGTAGCCACTCAGCTTGTGCACACAACATTTCATCCGTGAGCTGCCAAACCTCTTCCGGGTTACAGACCGCACCCACCAGCGGATCATGCAGCATTGCCTGCTTCAACAATGTTACGTCTGCGTTTGCCTGCTTCAACAATGTTACGTCTGCGTTTATCGCTGCCTCGACGGCCATTTCTTGGACGCGAACGCTTGCGGCACACGTCGCGGCGCAGGCAAGTGGGAGCGGACCGACGACAGGCACATTAATGCCATTTCGGTCGACATAGCCGGGAACTTCAACAATACAGCCATCCGGGAGGTTGGAAATGTACCCATCGTTTGGCACATTGAAATGTCCACGATAGACGCGTCCTGTCTCGAGCGCCTCGATGATGTAGGACCCGTGTTCATCTGAGCGAGCATCAGGGGTGAACTTCTTGGGCTCTTCCTGCATCCAGTTTGGAAAGTCGGTCTCGAACCATGTCCGGCCTT
>JBEEMN010000334.1:0-3064 GCA_041192625.1 Armatimonadota bacterium | reverse complement strand
CTTGGCTATGACAAGCTTCCAGAAACGGTTCCCCCAGTCACGACTGGCCGCGGCATCAATGCCCCCGGTGCCGTGTTTGCATCAAAGGTACGCACCATTCTTACAGGCCTTGGACTACAGGACATCGTTGGCCATTCGCTGACATCCCCTGAAACCGCCTGGACCCAGGATGAACAGGATACGTTGGTGGCAATTCGTAACCCGATGGCGCCACAGTACTCATCGCTGCGCACATCGCTGTTTGCCACACTCCTTCCGATCGCGGCGCGCGCCGTCGACAGTGGTATCCGTGACTTTGGTGTTTTCGAGCTGGGAAGCGTTTACCGCCGTACATCCACCGGCGACTATGCGGAGCCGCGTCGCGTGTCGATCATCCTGTCCGGGTCCCTTACCGCTGGAATGTGGGGCATTAAAGCCGGGACACTTCCGGTGGATGTCTATATGGCAAAGGGCATTGTTGAACATCTGGTGCTTGGCCTTGGCATCCCGAACGTAACGGTGACTCCAGCCACTCACGTCCTTGGACATCCTTATCGAACGGCCGAAGTCCATGCTGGAAATAGGGTGATCGGGTACTTTGGCGAGATCCGCAGCGGGCTTGTGCTCCCCGCCCGGGACTCGGATACGGGCCAGATATACAACTCAGCGGAGAACATCCCTGCGAGATCCGTCTTTATCGATTTGTGTGCTGACGCCCTGATGGAATTACAGAACACAGCGGGAGGAACGGGTGGCTATACGCCACTGAGCCGCTTCCCGGCGATGACGCGTGATATTGCGCCAATCGTCCCGCTTATCACAGACTTTGCGCTGCTCGATGCGGCTATCCGCAATGCTGGTGGAGAATACCTACAGTCCGTGGAGCTTACCGACCTCTATGCCGGCCAAGGCATCCCGGATGGCCACCATGCACCTACGGTTCGTATTGTTTTCCAAGCGGTTGACCGGACGCTGACGAGTGCGGAAGTCGATGTTGCGATGGCAGCGATACGTAGTGCCTGTGAAGGCTGCGGTGCACAGTTCCGCTGATAACCAAGCACATCACGTGTCACGAAAAAACCTCCCGTCTGCGAAGACCGGGAGGTTTTTCACTTGACGCTAACGTTTACGGCTGTTTATCAGCCTTGACATTGAGGAGCTCACGTACATCGATGATCATTCCACTGCCACTTTGTACCGTCGGGAGATGACCATCCCATTTTTCGATCCAGTCCTTGGCGAGAACGAGCTTTCCGCCTTGGGTTTGGAAGGCTTCAGCGTTGATTTTGGCAGATTCGGCGAGGCCGCGGGCCCGCGTGATGGCAGTGGTCGCTTCGAGCTTTGCCTGATCAAGGATGTACTTTTGCTTTTCGGCCATTTGCTGCGCGACCTGTTTTTGCTCGATTGCGCTGTTGAACTCCTGTGAGAACGTGAAGTTTGTAAGCGAGACACCATTTGCTTCAACAACAACGTGATATTCCCGCAGGCGATTCACAAGCTCGGTATGGACTTCGGCTTTGACTTTGTCACGGAGCCGGATGAGGTCCTCAGCCGTGTAGCGAGCGGTTACGACTTTGAGGGACTCGTGGACGGCTGGGTCGATGATACGGGAGCGGTATTCACTGCCGACACTTTCGTAGAGGCGACCGACACTGGCAGGTTCCACATGGTAGTTGAGGGCGACGGTGCACTGTACGGTTTGCAGGTCACGGGATGCCGCAGATGCCTCGGCTTGTTCCTTTTGCGTTCGGACTTCGAGCTGTTCAACCGTGTTGATTCCCGGCATCACGATGTGAATCCCTTCCGTCAGGACACCTTTGACGGCACCGAACTGGAGAAGGACTCCACGGTATCCAGCGGGAACGAGGACGATTGCCGATCCTGTAGAGCCAATCAGTACGAGGAGAACGGCAGCGATACGCATCGGGATGTTGAAGCGAACTGCTGTCTTTGGCAGCATCACGGAGGTGATTGCGAGAAGAATTCCGAGAACGGTAAAGGTAAACATTTTTCAAACTCTCCTTAGGGAGCGGCTACGTGTTTGGGGATGTTGGCCTCGGGTACGCGCAGGGATGCATCTACAACAAAGCGGCTCGGTTCAACGGACAGCTGCAGTTTGTGGATGCAGGGAAGCCACACTGCGAATCCCATATTGATGAGCAATGGACGGAGGTCCAAACGGGCCTGTGCTTTATCCACGGTGAGCTCAGTTGGAAGATGGGTTTGCAGCAGCGGAAGGAGCATTGAAAGCAACGTTGGAGGATCGATAAAGGTCATCGTGATGCATGGGTACGGAGCGGCGGCGGCGCTTAGTACCACTGGGATCTCGATTCGTTTTGGGAGCGGCCATTGGTTTACATCGATGATGATGGCTGCGTTCCCGCCCCCAAGCGCTGCGACGGCTACGCCGGTGACAGGACTTTGGCGACCTTGGAACTTCTTGGCGATTTCCGCGTTTATAAGCCCTGTGGGCATCGGTAACCGGAAGTCGGCCTCAAAGCCTGGATACATTTCAGGTGTTGGCATAGCCACGGAAGTTTCGGTCCTTGAGGTTGAATCACTCACACCTCCATGGTACGTTATCCGGTGGTGTTCTGGTTCCAACCAGCACGATAATGAAAGGCCAGCGCGATGTCATCGGATGTAACGACAGCAGTCAATACGAAGCTGAATGAATACAGTTTTCTAATGGCACCCGTTGAGCAGGCGATGCGTGAGTTGCAGCTGCATCGTGGCATGCTGCGTGCGCGTGCGGAGGAGGAGATTCATGCGCTTTCTCCTGCTCTTGCGACATTGTCTGAGGCACTTGAGATTAGTACTCTCGACCTTTTAACGGCACCAGACCGCAGTGCATTTCTTGCGGATGCGTTGCACAGAAGTCAGCTATCTATAGATACAATACGTGAGCGCTTGCTTGCATGTGGTGAAAGCGATTCCGAGTCATTGAAAGTACTTGGATTACCGGAGGCATCCTAATGGCGAAGAGACCATCCAATGTTCCGATTTTTGTTGCCGTAGGCATGGGTTTGGCCATGTTGATTGGCATGAATGCATTTCAGTACAAAAACCGTCCCCGTACCCCTGA
>JBEEMN010000333.1:0-3066 GCA_041192625.1 Armatimonadota bacterium | reverse complement strand
TTAGCCTTGTCTTCAATGACTCAGGTGTCGTAACCGCTCTCATGGCTCTTCTCCCAGCACTCGCGATGATTCCAGAGGTCCATCAATCCAATGGATGAAATTCTAATCGGTATCGACTTTGGGACGAAGCGTATTGGAGTGGCGCTCAGCTCAACCAATCTTCTACCTCCATCCCCAATCACAACCATTCACCGAAGCAAACGCCTCGGTCATGACATTGGTGAGCTGATTAGAATCGCTGGCAATCACAAAGCGACAGCATTTGTCCTTGGATTACCTCTGCTCAAAGATGGCTCATCTGGAAGAATGGCAAATCTTGCGAGCGAGTTTTGCCGGGCCCTCGAAAAAGTTAGCCCCATTCCTGTGCATACCGTTGATGAATCATTTTCCTCAGCCTACGCCGATGATGACCTGTTTTCGCGCGGTTTCACGGCTGAGCGTGTGACGAAACTACGCGATGCAATGGCTGCATGCCATATTATTGAAGCATGGCGCAAAGCTACCGAAAGTCGAAAATCCGCGGAGTAAAACGTGTTCTGGCAAGTCTACTCGTTGCGGTGATTATCATTGCTGTGGGTATTAGCTGGGCCGCTATGACCCCGATGACTTCATCCAATGCGGTTTGGGTTCAGATTCAAGTCAAAGCTGGAGATTCCCGTCACAAAGTAGGGGAAACCTTAGACTCTAAGGGCCTGATTCGTAGCGCATTCCTCTTTGAAAAATTGGTGGCGCGACGAGGAAACTATCAGCCAGGAACCTATCGCTTCCGGACATCCGAGCGGCCACTCAGAATCCACGAACGGCTTGTGAGGGGAGACTTTGAGCGAATCCGCGTAACGATACCCGAAGGCTTTACACTTGCGCTCATTGCCAAGCGTCTTGTCAGACTCGGACTAATCGCAGCCGAGGATGACTTCCTGGAACCAGCAGAACAGCACGCATCGGACTTCGTAACAGGGCTACCGGATGGCGCTACCCTTGAAGGCTATATCTATCCGGATACCTATAGCATCCCGCTAGGCTTCGATGCGAACGCCATCATTGAGCTCATGTACTCGCGCCAGAGTAAATTACTTGCTGAGCTAAACATACCAGCGGATTCAGAAAAGCGGCATCGCCTGCTTACCATTGCCTCGATGATTGAGCGTGAGGCAGTTACAGATCGTGATCGACCGCTGGTGGCGTCTGTTATAGAAAATCGTCTCAAAAAGAAAATGCGGCTTGAGATTGATGCGACTGTTCAGTACGCATTGGGTAAGCATGTTAACCGGGTGATGTTTCGACATTTGAAAATTGATAGTCCCTACAACACCTATCGAAAGAGGGGGCTGCCTCCAGGCCCAATCTCAAATCCGGGCCGAAAAGCGATCATCGCCGCGGCAAACCCTGCAACAACCCCATACTATTTCTATGTTCTTGGGAGTGACCGACGTAACCATGTCTTTACATCGACATATGCCGATCACCTGACTGCCATTCGAAAGTATCGCCCTAAGCCATGATTGTTTTTCCAGATTTCAAGGTACGTAGATTTACCGAGATTGACCAAGCGTTTCTACAAACGCATGACCTGCAGGGACTTTTGGTTGATCTCGACAACACATTGGTTGGCTGGCACGCAATGGACATCCCCAATGACATCGCTCAACATGTCGCGGCTCTACGTCACGATGGAATACAGCTTTGCATCACATCGAACACCTATAATTTCAGCCGCTTACGAACGCTTGCGGATACGCTTGGCGTCCACTTCTACGATGGCAATGCAGGAAAGCCGGGGACGCGTGGGCTACTGGCTGGTCTAAGTCAGATGGGCGTTCCTCCTCAACGTGCAGCGATGGTTGGAGATCAGCTTTTCACCGATATCAAGGCTGGAAGTCGTGCTGGTGTAAAGACAATTCTGGTGAATCCGTTGACATCACGTGACTTCATCGGTACGAAGCTTGTCTCGAGAACACTTGAAAATTTAGTGCTACGCGGAGCGCACAGCCGGCCGTGAATATCCACATCCAACATTGGCTTGACGAATGGGAATCAGATTCGCTCCTAAGTTCCCTCATTGCTCTGCGACGTACAGTCTTCGTAGTGGAGCAGCTCTGTCCGATTGAAGATGAACCCGATGCAAATGACCCGACCGCACTCCACGTCTGTGCAGTCGTTGATGGATCCGTCATCGGCTGTGCACGGATCCTGACTGCTGATCCAACTGTAGCGAAAATCGGGCGTGTGGCAGTGTCGCGGGATGCCCGAAAGGCGGGTGTCGGCGCATCTGTGATGCGAGCCGCTATCGAGCACATCCACACTTTAGGTTACCGAAAGGTCTATCTGGAGTCACAAACGCACGCCATTCCGTTCTATGAACGAATCGGGTTTGTTGCTTATGGTCCTGTATTCGATGACTGTAACATCCCACACCGGAAGATGACATTGGATTTGACCGACGACAATGAATAACACTTTTGCCGAGTGGCGCTCACAGATTCAAGTCTCTAAAAGGCTTCACCTCAACCACGCTGGTGTGTCTCCGATGAGTCAAACCGTTGCGGCTGCACTACAAAGCTCGCTTTTGTCACAGCACAACGATGGCCCATTACAGCAATACATCAAGATGTTTGAAGCGGTACCAACAGTCCGAGAAATGTTGGCAAGTCTTATCGGCGTACCTGGTGATCACATCGGACTAACTCGTAATACAAGTCATGCGATGAGTATTCTTGCGAACGGTCTGAGCCTGTTACCTGGTTCTGAGGTTGTCGTAGCGGATGATGAGTTTCCTGGAATCGTGTACCCGTGGATTCCACTGGAACGCGATGGAATTCACCTCAAACGTATTCACCCGGCTGGTGCAACGTTTACGGCAGCTGACTACATCGATGCATTTACGGTCAACACAAAGGTTGTGATTGTCTCATGGGTCCATTGGTGTAGTGGTGCAAAAATCGATATCGATCAAATCGTTAGAGTCGCAAAACAACGTGGGATTTTGGTTATTTGTGACACGATTCAAGGTCTAGGATCAATACCTGTCGACTTTCGGGCATCAGATGTCGACTTCATCATCGGAGG
>JBEEMN010000332.1:0-3326 GCA_041192625.1 Armatimonadota bacterium | reverse complement strand
TGCAGGCGCCGGCATTAAGGGTGGCATGGTTTATGGCGCATCGGATGACCTTGGTTACGCAGCCGTCGAGAATATCACCACGGTGCATGACCTCCACGCGACGATGTTGCATCAGTTTGGCATCAGCCACGATGCGTTCAGCTTCAAGTTTCAGGGCCTGGATGCAAAGCTGACAGGCGTCGAAGGTGCCAAGGTTATCAAGCAGATTATTGCCTGATGTCGGCCGTCAGTTGATGCGTAATAGACGCGTGCGTAGCCACACGTATCAATCATGCTACAATCGCCTCACCCGCGAGACAGTGACATCCCATGGAAAACGGCCCAGAAACTACATCACAAGCACCCACGACCGCATCGTCAACCGATGAGGTAATGGTGTCGGATGTCCCGGCCCCTGAGAACGTGTCAAATGATGCGGTAGCCGTTGCTGTCGATGCTGAAACTCCTTTAGATGAAACATCTGTTGCGGATGTCTCGAGTACTGAGACGGTATTGAGCGCTGACGAAACAGTTGATGTCGTCGCTGCGCAAGCTGTTGAACCAGAAGCTGTCCCTGACACTGAAGCACCAGACCTTCAGGAAGCGCCCGTCCCACAGCCAGTTCAGATGTTCGACTTGGGTGATGATTTGGGTGTACATCCCGAAGCACCAACATTTGATATGGCGGAGGAAACTGTTGAGCCAACGGTTTCCGACGAAGTTGTTGATGAGCCCGTTGATAATGCCGAAAGCGATGACGACGAAGCAGAAGCAACCATTGCCGTAGAAACCATCACATCGGCCTTAAGTGCTGATGATGAAATATTTGAGCAGGTAATGGGCTCCAGCCGCGTGGAAGACATCCCGGTTCCACGCCGCTCCAGACCCGGTAGTATCCCGCTCCCTCCGCAGGTCGCCGAGGAACAAATCCGCCGTCAGCGTAGCGCTGCACCAGCACCTGCGGATAGCAGAGGCCACAAGCATCCGCTGCCAGCATCCCAGCGCGCTCCTCAGCGTCCGGGACCAAGTGGGCAAACATCCCCAAGATCGGCGCAGCCTACTGCTCCACAGGCAGTGGATGTGATTTGTCCGAAGTGTCAGCGGACCACGAGTACACGCTTTACATTTTGTATGAAGTGCGGGACAGACTTCCCTTCTGGGTATATCGCCAGCCTGACTGGACATAGCCCGCATGCGGCAACGCCCGGCGGACGGAGCGGTGTCCGCGACACCCGCACAACCGTGCGGCAGATCTACAGCATCCATGAGGGTCGCGGGAGTAGAGCATCGGGTGCCGGGATGGGAACTTCGCAGACAGCTGGGGAAGAAGAGCTTCCACGCCTTAACGCTGGGATGTTGGCCAACCCATTTCTGGTTGCGTTTCTGTCGTTCCTGATGCCAGGGCTTGGGCACATGCTGATAGGCGAGCACAAAAAAGGACTACCTTGGTTGTTTGCCGGCATCGCGGCGATGGCCTTTTTGCCTAGCTGGACGTTTCTGATGTGGGTTCCGCTGTTGCTGCGTATGTTTTCGGCCTTTAATGCCTACCATTTAGCAATCATCAAGCAAGGTGAGCAGCGCGGTCCGTTTGATGCGGATGATGACGCATAAGCATTGAGTACATCTGACGGGCTGTTTGCCAATAAGTCGCGCATTTTGCTGTTTGGAGGAAGCTTTGATCCTCCGACGCGCGCCCACTCGGTCATCGCATCGCTTGCGGCAGCGACGCTGGATGCCGACCTGACCCTCTGGATTCCCAACCAGGTTTCGCCGTGGAAAGACCACACTCAGGTTACGCCGGCAGTGGCCCGTGTTGCGCTGGCAGAGGCCGCGACGATGGGCATCGATGACATGGACGTTTGGACGGTAGAAGCGGAGCGACCGGGTCCAAGCTATACCTTCGAGACAGTGCTAGAGGCAAGGCGGCTGGCGGGACCGGATGCCAAGCTTTGGTTTCTCTGCGGCGCGGATGTGCTGGCTGGAATAGCAAGCTTTCGTGAGGCGGATGTCATTTGCCAAATAGTACGGATTGCAGCCTTTGACCGGCCTGGATTCGACAGCGTGGCTAACATCATTTCGCAGCTGCCACAGCAGTGGCGGGACATCACCGATGCTATTCCAACGTCCGAACCGGTTGACATGAGTAGCACAGCGTTCAGGGATGCGTTGCTGTCCGGCGGGGATGTGAGCGACTTGCTGCTCCCTGCCGTGGTCGACCAGATTGTTGCGCGTGGGCTGTATGGAAGCGGCCCAAAGGAGCAGAAAGTAGTGTAAACAGCGGCTCCGGAATCTTTTTCGTTCGATGGACGGGCTTTCCGGTAGAATTGCACCATCTCACAGAATCGTAAATACACAATGCCGCATGAGCTGCGTGGCATTTTCCATTAACCAAAAGGGCACAGAGTGGCTAAACAGCAAATTCCATCCGAAGAGAAGAAAAACCTTATTCTCGAAATCATAGATGACCGCAAGGCAGAAAACCCGGTAGTCATCGACCTGCGTGAAAAAGTAAACATCGCAGACTTCTTTATTATTTGTACCGGCCTTGCCGTACCGCACATCCGCGCCATCGCCGAGCACGTTCTCGACACGATGGAAGACCACAACATAGCCAAGCCATCCGTTTCGGGTGAGGAAGTTGCGGAGTGGGTTCTTGTTGACTTTGGGGATGTCATTCTCCACATCATGAGCGAAGAGGCGCGTGAGCGTTACAAGCTGGAGGTCTTCTGGACAACGGTTCAGCCTAAGGGTGCGCTTCCGCCACACCCAGGTTCGCTCCCGACGTATCCACTTGACCGTGTTCTTGCTCCGACGGCTGAGAATCAACCTGCAATCCGTGACCCACGTGATGAACCTGTGAAGGTAAGTCCTGTGGATGACGACTGGGATGATGACGAAGCGGAAGGCGACGATGCATCCGGTTCACATGAGTTTGGCGAATTCCCGACCGAGGCTGACTGGTCGGATGATGAGCTGGACGACTGGGATGACGACGACGAGGAAGACGATGCCGATGGGACAGAGACCTTCTTCCGTGTTGCGGATGAAGCCGTTGCCCCTGTGGATGAACCTAAAGAGGACTAACGGAACCTGGCACACAATGTGTGCCGTCCAAATGCAACCATGAGCGAATCTCAAACGCATTCGACATCTGACGAACAACCGCCCTGCACATCGTGTGGGCGGTTGTTTGGTATAAATGACCGCTTTTGTGGCAGCTGCGGCGGGCCGCGGCCACGGGTTTGCACAGCATGCGCTGCGGTGAACCTCCCGGGTGCGAATTTCTGCAGCCAGTGTGCGACAAAGCTCTTCGAAGCGCCGGTGGCGTCATCGGTGCCAGAAGTAGT
>JBEEMN010000331.1:0-3082 GCA_041192625.1 Armatimonadota bacterium | reverse complement strand
GGCTCTGGGAAAATCCAGCCTTGTTCAAAGGCATGGTCGATGATCCGTTGCTCAATGGTCTTGATGGTCACCGATTTGCTGTTGATGGACAGCACACAGGCATCCTCGCAAGGTGCCGGGCAAAGCCGACCAGTGAACTCAGGGAAATTGTTTGTTGCGTGGAGGGCCTGGATGGCTTCCTTCCAGCGGTTGCGGTATACGAGGTCATTCCAGTCCGGGATGAGGTTGCCGAGTGGACACCCGTTATGGCAGAAGGGAACGCCGCAGTCCATACAGCGGGATGCCTGTGTCTTGAGCGTGTCCGGAGCCATCGGAAGGTAGACTTCCTTCCAGTCATGGATGCGCTCGCTGACGGGTCGCTTCTTCGAAACTTCGCGGGGGGTGGAGATGAATGCCTTGCTGTCGCCCATAATTATCGGCAACAGTGTACCGCCTCCGCCCCTCCGGATGGCTTGTCGGATTATCCTGTCAGCGCTTGTTGCTCTTTCCAGATGGCTTGATGCCAGCCCGTAGGACCTTGCCCGTCTCGGTTTGCAAGTGTGCAGGCAGCTGATCACCCTGCTTGACGAACCAAGTCGACTTTGCTGTTTCAAATTTGTACGTTGATCCAGACTTACTGACCTTCACCGTTGGCGTCGATGCCGACACCCAAACGGTATTTTCAGCTCGCGCAGCACCAAGCATCAACGTGCTCACAGCAAACAATATTCCAATACGACCTAACATCCCTGTTTCACTCCTATGGTTTCAACATACACGGTGGGACGTCAGCCAATATGGCTACTCCGCATATACAAGACATCTACGCAGCTAGTCCCATCAAATGTTTCTGAGAAACAGTTCGTCGTACCGAAAAAATGGTTACGAGAAACAACGCAATGAGATACGACTTGACACGCCTTTTGCGTGATGAGAATGTCTATTCATGATGAGCGGATAACCTGCTTTGCTTGCCGGCATCCCGATAGGATAGAAGAGTAGCAGTCATGAACAGTCCAAAAGACAACAATAGCGGCGTTCCGAAGCGCCATGCACCAGGTTGGGTGCAACAGGAAGCAGCGCGTACACAGCGTTACTACGGCGGGGACGATGCTCAGGTTACAGGATCATCTGATATCTTTGAAACCCTCGTCCCAACCAAGAACAAGCTGGCCCTCATGGGCTACTACCTTGCAGTTGCAAGTATCATCCCACTGTTTGGTCTGGGGCTTGGTCCCATCGCGATCTGGCACGGGCTCCGTGGTCTCAGTGCAATCAAGGAAAACCAAGAGCTCCCCGGAAAAGCGCACAGCATTGTGGCCATCACTCTTGGGAGTATCACAACAATGGCGCACTGGTTTACGCTGATGTTTGTGCTCTTCTCACTGCTGACTCCTAAACGCTAAGGATTCACGCGTCCGGTGCCACTGCAACGCGTACAGTCATCCGGGCGGTTAACTATGCCATCCCCACCACAAACGCTACACTCGACCTTATACCTGTCCGTGCCCAGCTGGGTCGTAACCCATCCACCAACTCCTAAAAGAATAACGGCCGCAACAACAACAAGACGCAATCTCGTCTTTTGATCCGTGTAGCGTGGGCTGCGTAAAACCGTCATTTAGCGAATCCCCTGAATCATCTCTGTCTAACGCAATGGGCTCGAATGGTGGTCAACGGATGATGCCGCGGTTTCGCATCCAGTCCGCGCACCGCTCAGGCCAGCTCGTGACCTGCTTTGTCTTATCAGGCCGCAAGCCGTAGCCGTGACCACCATTTGGATATAGATGGACCTCCACTGGAACCTTTTGGCTCTGCAGCGCGCCCGCCAGCACCAAGGTGCTCTGCGGCGTGACCGGATCATCCGATGTATGCGCAAAGAACATCGGAGGGCATTCCTTAGTCGCCTTGACTTCGGCATTCAACTGGTTGTTTTTGTCAACCAAATAGGCCGGATAAACCAATACTCCGAAATCCGCATTGCATGGAAGGGCATCAACATCATCCTGCGGAGCATAAAGCCGCTTCCCGCATACGAGCGCCGCCATCGCAGCGGTTTTGCCGCCGGCTGAGAAGCCAAGCACACCGATGCGGGTTGGGTCGATGCCCCATTCCTTGGCATTCTTCCGTGCAGTCGAGATCGCTCGCTGGGCATCCATGGTTGGGCCAAGCCAATTCGGATCAAAGCTACCCGTCGGGACGCGGTACTTGAGGACGATGGCCGTTACCCCGATGCTGTTGAGCCAAGTCGCCACTTCGGTGCCTTCGAGGTCCATCGCCAAAATGCTAAAGCCGCCTCCCGGGCATACCACCACCGCCGCGCCATTTTGCTTTGACTTCGGCGGAGCGTACACAGCCATACCTGGAACCGTGACGTTGGCGATGCGGGCGACACGCTTGCCCATCACCAAACCTTCTCCAGGCTTGGTGATGTCGGTTTCTATGCCATCCGATTTGATTTGACCGGGGATGCTAGCTCCCCACAAAGGCTGAAACGGCTTGTCTTGCATCTCAATGACCCCCTTGTCACTCGTAACATCCAAACTATGCGTTGGTGTAGTCACCATCCACGGAGCGCCAAATGCCGAGCGGATTACCATCCTGAAGCTCGGCTGGCAGGCGATGTGCACGCACATTGTCGTACGAGCAGCGCATCGTGAAGCGCTCGATGCCCGCTGGGAGGCCAACGCTGGTGAAGTACGGATGTCCCGTCGCCGGGAATGGCCCACCATGGTTCATCGCCGGGCTGACGGCAACGCCGGTAGGCATCTTGTCATTCAGAAGGCGGCCAACCTTGCCCCGCAGAATAGGAGCAATCGCCGCGTATGCGGCATCATCGGAGCCATCTATTGCAGAGTAAATTGTTCCGGTAAGGTTACCTTCAAGGGATGCAGCAACGGCGGCCATTTGCGCTGTGTCATCGGCGTTGACAATAAGGCTTACCGGGCCGAAGGCTTCAGTCTGCAGCGCTTCAGGGTTCTTCAGGAAGGTTGCGGCATCCACGGTCAAGATGGTGTTCTCGACGCGATAGCCAGGCTCCGCAACCGGGTTGCCGCCGCAGCGTACCGTGGCTCCCGCGGCGGTGAGGGTCTTGATGGATTCA
>JBEEMN010000330.1:0-3098 GCA_041192625.1 Armatimonadota bacterium | reverse complement strand
AATCACGGGAGTACACAGCAAAAACCCTCTGAAGCATGTTGCATCGTTCCATCAACGGATAAGCACCCTGAGCGTTCGTGCCTTGACATCGATGACAATCGGAGTCGAGCCACGGACTTCGCCATCGATATTGATTTGCTGTGGCGGTACAGCATTTATCTTGATGGAGCGGGCTTGGAAGAGCTTGATACCTGGATGCTGGACATGATTTCCTCGTTGTAGCATCATCAATAATCCCAGACGTTTTACTGGATGCACATTGTCAAGAACGAGGACATCCATACGACCATCATCCACTTCAGCACCAGGTGCCGCCGGAAGCCCAGCACCGTAGACCTGACCATTGAGGACGCTGACGAGGAGTGCCTTAGGGACATCCAGCTCAATGTCCTCCGTTTTCAGGGTTAGGTGAAACGGCTTGTACACAAAAATTGACTTCAAAATTGCCAACATGAAAGCGGGTTGCCCACGTAGAAAGCGTATCCCTGAGTTCATGGTTTTCATCACGTGCGAGTCAAAGCCGATTCCAGCATTGTTGATGAAGATGCTTCCGTTGATCTCACCCACATCAACATAGCGGATTGTCCCGCCCATGATGGCAAGACAGGCCTCTTTTACATCAAGGGGAATACCAAGGTTTCGTGCGAAATCGTTTCCAGTGCCGACGGGGAGGACACCAAGGTTGGTGTCTGTGCCATATATCCCGCGGGCTACATCGCCAACAGTGCCATCTCCGCCACACGCAACAATCGTTGGCACCTTCCCAGCGTAGGATTTAGCAAGCTCGGTGGCATGTCCCACTCGGAGCGTCGGTACCCACTCAAACGCATCCCCAAGGTGCATTTTGGCCTCTTCAACTAAAACTGCCCCTTGCCCGCGACCCGCCGTTGGGTTATAGATAACTACGCCGCCTTGAACGACAATGTTTTCAGTGGTCATTAAGTTGGAGTATAACCGGGACACGGCGTTACGGCATCTGACAGCGTGATGGAGTCACCGATGGCAAGGCAAGACCACAATAATTTACTAGTGCTCCCATGGGCTGAACCGGGTAAGTGGGTATTTCAGAACGCGGATACATATTCGAATACCATTGTGTGTTCCGTCCCAGAGCTTCATGTAAAACGGTCCATTCCGAACGTACTTCAATGCACAATAAAAATTGCACGGAGAATCAAACCTAACGATTGCCTTATAACTTGGGAAGCATCGGCCGCTATTGCAACTAGTTTTGCCATTAGAGTGACAGGTGCCAAAAACCCTTGGGTTGCGCTTGGCATTCTCCCCAAGTCAACCAACATAAGAGTCAACAGGCTGTTGTCTTCATCCCTCAAACGGGCTTCCATCGTGACGTGTTTTAGCCATGCTGACATTCCTACACTCCAGAAAAGTACAGGGGTTCATGCACATGATGTGTCGCCTACTGTTTGGCAGCAAACCGACCGACCACTCATGAAAAAGTCGAAGGGCTGGGTTTCTGTTGGCGACAGTAACCGGGATGACCTGACCTTGGCGCGTGCAGCGGAGGATAGCGGAATCATTGTCGACCGCTTTACAAGAAAGGTATCGGTGACATCACCGGCTATCGCGTGTCACCTACATTGTGACGCTGATGAAACAGACAACGCCTTCCAAACGTATCAGCATCATTTAGCGGTCTTGAAATCGACAGCTTTTGCCTCTGGTTTTTCCATCGCGGTACGCGCAGGCTTTGCAAGACAGTTATTAATTGCAAGCGATACACCGCACATGCGTGAGCTGGTCACTAATGGTGAAAACGGGTTACTTGTAAATGTCGGAGACAGTGACCACCTTGCAAACGTGATACGTGCTGTCATGCGTGGTGATGTCGACATCGACAGACTTTCAGGCGCGCTTCAGATGGTCTGTAGTGAGAATCACACCTATCCAGTCCTTCGACGACATATTGAAAAAATGGTGGCAATGTGCTCTTGAAAGACAACGCTAATAGGGAGCGTATCGTCGCCGGTTTGATGTCAGGGACATCTGTGGATGCAATCGATGTTGCAGTTACCCGAATAGCCCCGAGTGGTGACAACATTGATGTCAAAGTGCTTGGCTACGCTGAGGCCATGTGGTCAGCTGCTGAGCGAGATGCCATTCTCCGGGTGTCAACCGAGCCCGTTTCGGCGCAAGAGATCGCCCTTGTGGACCGAATAGTGGGCGAGCGTTTTTGCAGTGCCTTGCTTGAACTGTCTGAATCACTTGGAATCAGATTAGATGCCATCGGGTTTCACGGACAAACTGTCGCGCACGTTCCTACTCCGCCCAGTGGATATTCATCATCAACGCTCCAGCTGGGCAATCCGTATGCGTGTACACAAGCCTTTGGATGTCCCGTGGTCTTTGACTTTCGCCGCGCCGATATGCTCGCGGGTGGTCAGGGAGCGCCTCTCGTTCCGGCGGCAGACAGCCTGATGTTTCATCACCGCCTCAACAACGGCCCAATAGCCCTTCAGAACATCGGGGGTATCGGAAATGTGACCTACCTCGCATCCGGTTCACCGCCAATCGGCTTTGACACCGGCCCTGGGAACATGGTTCTCGATCAGGTGATGTTCGCACGGACAGGTCTGCGATTTGATGATGGTGGACAGCTCGCGGCAAGTGGTCAAGTGTTGCCGGACCTTCTGGATGCTCTGCAGGAGTGGCATATTCCAGCGGGTCCGCCAGTCAGCTATGGCAGGGAACAATTTGGAAAGCCCTTTGTTGAAAGGGTGCTCATAGGCAGGGCTGGCATTCGAACAGCAGACCTTTTAGCGACGATTTGCGAATGGACGGCAATCACGATTGCCACTGCGATGCATTCACTGCCTAGTGCGCCGACCTGCGTTTACTTTTCCGGTGGGGGAGCCCACAACCGGGACTTGCGTTCAAGGTTTGAGAGAATAGCTGGGATTGCAACGAAGCCGTTGGATGATCTGGGTATTCCGGGGGATGCCCGTGAGGCGGTTGCATTTGCCGTACTTGCAGATGCCCGTCTTCGGGGAATAAAGTTTGACTTACGCTACGTGACAGGCAGCCAAGTCCCGCAGGGACTTGGCGCCATCGCTCTGCCCTGATCAGCCAACCGCATC
>JBEEMN010000329.1:0-3103 GCA_041192625.1 Armatimonadota bacterium | reverse complement strand
CTCAAATGCATTGCATACACCTAAGCTGCCCGACTGGGGTGTGATTCGCCTTTCGGATGGACCGCAGCAGGTTCTGGATGCTGGATTCTTTGATGAAAGCTGGCAGCTACGAAAAGGCTGATCGTAATGAAAAAAAGCGGCCCCCGGAGGGGGCCGCTTCTATTTTTCGAGACCGGGACGTTACTTCTTCTCAGCCATCGCTTCCATCAAAACAATGGTGCGATCTATCAACAATACGCCCTTGACGAATTCGATCAATGCCAATGCCTCAACCTGATCCTTAGGGGCCTTCTCAGGATTACTCTGAAATGCCTTGGGGACACGCTTTCCACCAAATGCCTTCTCGCTCTGACGCAAGAGATCACCCTTTTGCGGAGCCGTTAACACCTTTAGGGTGACAGCAAGCGTAGACTCAACCGACTTTTGATACGCCGTCACCTGACGAGTTTCGGCAGCCTTGCCCAAATCGTCAATCTTTTTGCTGAGCTCCGCAGGGGCCTTTTTGCCTTCAATCGCAGCATTACGCGCTTCGGTCAATGCATCCGCCAAACCCTTCGCGGCATCATCGCCCTGCTTCAACAAGCCCTCATACTCTTTTTGAGCAGCCTTCATGGGAACCAATAGCTGTTTTATCTGGTCTTTCGTCAGCTCCAAAGGAAGCAGCGAATCCAGTAGCCGCAAATCGGCATACATGTCGCGTGCACGCACCGCATCGGGATTTGGCTTGTAAGCCGTCGGCTTCGCCGTGTCCTGAATAGGCGCGATAATGGCAAATGTCAAAGGAAGAATGACGCTGAGCATGGATGCACAATACAGTATGTCTGGCATCACCGGCGAGCATTAATACCGGTATAACCTTATGGTGGATAAACCAAATAAGTGACTTCTATACGTAACATTCCGATCATTGATCGGTGTGGGCGAAAAATATCCACAGTTTCTGTTGCCTGTATGAAGGCAAGTGACAGGTTTCGAGTCCATAATCCGGATACACGTCTAAATCTATCTGGTTGCAGGTAAATCGTGAGTTCCGTTATACTGTTGGTCGATTGTCGGTCTGTGTATGTACACAGGAGTATGCCGACGTCCGGAGGTACCGAATGAAGGTCGAGACTGCCAGCGCTGTAGCTGCAACGACGAAGACATGGACGAGACGCGCCATGCTTGGCTGCTGTGCCTTGTCCGCTGTGGCGATGGCCATCACCGGATGCGGTGGTTCATCCAGTGATAACGGAGGCACCGACACCCGCCTTGTTACGTTCACTGGGAAGATTATCGACATCAATAATAGCGACAAACCTATCGAAGGTGTTGTTGTTACATTGAACGGAGCATCCGCGACAACAGGCCTGGATGGCACCTTCTCCTTGAAGTGTGCTGCATTCACAACATCAAAGAGCGGCTTCTTGGCAGCACCAAAGGCTACCAATGGGTCAGACCGCTTCTACCGCTCCGGTTACCTTGGTGGTGAGCTCTACGACTTTGTGTCCGAGGGCTTCCCTGTGATGTCTATTCAAGCAACCGAGACACGGACCCTCGGGACCTTCAAGCTTGGCAACACGGATGGACCTCCATTCCCGCCAAAGATCTAACCCTCGGAACGTTTACGGACAAACCTGTGACTCCCGGTGTTCCACCGGGAGTCAACATTTTTTAGCACTGCCATGCACCACGCATCCGAGTACATCCTCCCAACCGCCTGCATCACGCTCATTGCAGCCGGACTCGCACTCGCTTGGCAGCTCTCCGCCAAATCTGTCGCATCCACCGGAAGACCCGCGAGCGACATCATCTCCGGCGCACGCTTCGAAAATGTCACCGCACAAGGCTACACCAACGGCGAGCCCACATGGAACGTCACCGCCCCACGCGTCATCGCCGACCGCTCAGCACACCAACTTGACTTTCAAGGCGGCATTAATGCGGAAATCACCTATGCAGGCACAAAACGCGTTACATTCAATGCTCCACGGGCTCAATACCATGATGAAAATGGACGCTTTGATGCCAGCGGACCTCTCCTCATCACACTCCTCCCACCCACGAAACCCGCTGAGAATGACATCCCGATAAGCCTTGGAAATATCAGCATCACCACTCTCTCACTTGTCTGGATGACGGCGACGCAACAGCTGGATTGCCCCACTCCTGTGAATATCCAAACGGGCAAGGGAAACCTGATGTTTGACTCCATCACGGCAGATTTCGCACACACCAACATCAAAGGCACACACCTTCGCGGTAAATTCCTCGTAGAGGACCTTCCGTGAACCTGAGACTGCCCATCGCTACCGCTATCGTTGGACTCTGCGCAGCCCTCGCTATCGCACAGTCCAAAGATAAAACGCCGCCCGCACTCGGGTCACAAACCAAACCCACAGCCCGAATGCCGGCCAAACCCGCGACTAAACCACTCCCGGATGACATCAAAACCGCAAAGGACTCCGGCGCCAAGGAGTCGTTCAAGCCTTCCGGACCCGATGACCCTTACGTCTACCCCTATGGAGATGAAGGCACATATGTTGACACTCCGGATGGTGGCATCGCAACCCTCAAAGGCAATGCGCGTCTCCTCTACAAAGAGACCAAATTTCAATCCGCAATCGTCACTTACAATCGCAAATCACAAATCGGTACCAGCCCGGGGAATGTCACGGTCGATGATGCACAGAACACCATCACCGCAAATCAAGGGACAGCCAATTACGGCAAGAAGCTTGTCAATCTGTCTGGGGATGTTCACATCACAGCACGACCGAAGCAGAATGCCACGACCGCTCCGGAAGGCTCGGTTCGTAAGGAATTTTCCAATCCCGTTGATATCCGTGGCAGCAAAGTTGATTACTCGTGGAAGACCAAAACGGCGATCTTGTCGAGCGATACCGTCATCACCTTTCGGGCCCGCGAGCGTAACTGGACCGTAACCGCCGATAACCTCGAATACCGCGGCGGTGAAGAAAAAGCTCTGCTACGTGGCAACCTCCTCGCAAAATCGGACAAGGGCGAGATCCTAAAAGGCAAGTCGGCAATCGTCACCCTCACGGATGGTAAAGAAGCCATCGATATCACCGGCGTCGAAGATGGCAGCAAGTTCAAAGTGGAT
>JBEEMN010000328.1:0-3108 GCA_041192625.1 Armatimonadota bacterium | reverse complement strand
AAAACAGGGTTTTTTACCCACTCAAATGGTCGGTCGTAGGTGTCCGTTACGACCGTGGATGTGTCATCGGTTTCCAGCGTTTCAACGGGCAGGCTTACATATGGCACGCGTGCCCGTTGCGTATTTGTCGATTCCTCGGATTCTCCGAGGTCGAATTTTAGAGACACGTGGCCTGCCTATCGGCCCTTGATCGCCCCAAAGGTGACGCCGCGGAGGAGGTGCTTGCGCATCAGGAAGGTGAAGATTGCCGCAGGGAGCAGGAAGAGGATCGCGCGGGCTGCGATGTCATTCCACAGCGTCGTACCCGAACCGATTGCTTGGGTGATGCTTGGCGGGGTTGTGAGTGGCTCGGCACCCGAGAGGAAGTAGCCAAATGCGTATTCATTCCATGCATTCAGGAAGGTGAAGACGGCGGTCGCTGCCATTCCTGGGATGATCAATGGCATCACACACTTACGAATCGCCGTCAGGCGGGAGTAGCGGTCAAGCATCGCGGCTTCTTCGTACTCAGGTGGGATGTCATCCGTGAAGCCCTTCATCAGCCATGTAGCGAATGCGACACCAACGGTGGTGTAGAGCAGAATCAATCCCGTGAGCGTATTCAAGAGGCCAAGGCTACGGAACATCAGGTAGACAGGGACCAGCACAACCATCGGAGGCAGCATACGCGTCGAGAGGATGAAGAAGAGGGCATCCGATTTCGCCTTGATCTTGAAGCGGCTGAACGCGTAGGCGGTCAGCGTGCCCATGGTGACGGCGAGGACAGTCGAGATAACCGCGATAATCGTCGAGTTCATCATTTGCTGCATGAACTTGGCATCCGCGAAGATCTTCAAGTAGTTCTCAAATGTCGGTGTGAAGATGACCTTAGGTGGGATGACGTTGACATCCGCGAATGGCTTGAAGCTCGTGATGGCCATCCAGAGCAAAGGCGCGAGGTAGATAAACAGCGCGATGCTCATCGTGATGTACGCGAGGACGTTGCGGACATTGGATGGGATGAAGAAGATTGCGGCGCAGATGGCTGCAAGGACTCCAATAACGCCGACGAATGCCGGTCCGCCGGCGGAGTAGGCGCCCCAGAGGAGGAGGACACCGCAGACGGGCGGCGCGAACTTCCCGATGCCTCTGATCAGTGGGCTTTCAGGATTGAACAGCGGAACGGCATCCGCCGGGCCCTCGCCTTTAATCTTCGCCATCATCATTAAGTAGAGGTTGGTCAACCCGATGATCACGAGCAAAACGATGTAGGCAAAGGCGCAGGCTTTGCCGGTGTTCCAGTTGCGGAGGGCTTCGCGGAAGACCTGAACGGACACGGTTTCAACGGTTGAGCCGCGCTCGGTCATGATCCAGGCGAGGTCAAACATTTTGAACGCATCAAGGGTGCGGAAGAGGAGCGCGACCATCAGGAGGGGTGCGATGGTCGGGATGGTGATGAAGCGGAACTTGAACCACTCGGTTGCGCGGTCCACGGATGCGGCTTCGAAGAGGGTTTTTGGCACAGATGCGAGACCGGCGAGGGCGATCAGCATGATGAACGGCGTCCATTGCCACGTGTCGGCGATGACAACCGACCACATCGCGTGTTGTTTATCCGTCCAGACAATCGGCTTGAGGGGGTCCATCAGGCCTATTTTTCCGAGGAGGAAGTTGATGAGGCCGAAGTTTGTGTCCATCAGAAAGCGCCAGAAGAGGCCGACCACGACGCTCGAGAGCATCATCGGGAGGAGGAACAGCGTGGTTACGATGCCTTTTGCTTTGAACTCGCGGTTAAGGAGGAGGGCGAGGCCAAAGCCGAGCGCGAGCTGGAGGAGAACACTCATCACCACAAAGGCTGCAGTGGTGGTGAACGACTGCCAGGACTCCGGCCGGGAGAGCATTTCCGTGTAGTTTGCATTTCCGATGAACTTCGGTGGGATCTTGGAGCTGGCCTTGTAGTCATTAAAGGACAGCCAGAGGGACCAGAAGAGTGGAAAGACGTTCATCGCGACCAGCAGGAAGATCGTCGGCAACATAAACATGTTGGCGATGGAGCGGTCGGAAACGTGTTTGATCGGAGGAGCAGAATTCGTCATCGTTGTTTGCCAGAATACCAAAATCCCGCAGCAAATGGCGGGTTATGCCGTGTCACGCGGTGGGCGCGTGGAAGGTTGCGATGTACCAGATGTTTCCGTGATGGTCGACGAGTGTGGCCTGCGTCTCTCCGTAGGGCGTCTCGGCTGGTGCATCCTGGATGTACCAACCTTTTTCAGTAAGTGTATTTGCGACTGCTTGCGTGTCCGGAACATAGATGAGTGTCGTCGCGCGTGGTGCATCCGGGAGGGATGTATCTGCGCTCTCGACGACGATAATGCTGTCGCCGATGCCTAGTTCAGTGTGAAAGCAGTGGTTACCAAAGTCGTGTTGTTCGAGGATGCGTGCGCCAAGGGTGTCGGTCAGGTCCAAAAGGTCTTGGTTGGTTGCGAAGAGGTAAGAACGTACCATCCCGTGGCCGTGTCGGATGTATGGAATTGCCATGCTTGCTTAGTTTCCGCCCGCCGGCGCCAAGGAAAAGGATGCTAAATGCATCGACTTTGTGCGTTCGTAAGCGATGTCATCACCAGCGGTGGCAATGTGTCCAAGGATGTGGGGCATTATTGATCATTCTACGGTGTTCAGCTGTGTGGGTGGATGCTGATGGATTCCTAGTTTGCATCGATGCAAAAAACAACGCCGCGACATTTCTGCCACGGCGCTGTTTCGAAAAAGAAAAGCTTTCTTTGCGTCAGCTTACTTCTTGATGACCTTTGCGTGTCCTTCAGCGATTGCATCGAGGGCTGCCTTGGATGTCTTTGCACCGGTGATTGCCGCGCTCAGCTCATCTTGGGATGTCTTCAACAGCTCGGTGTATTCCGGCGTGTTGTAGAAGTCCTTGAGGTACTGAACGGACGTGGAGAAGGTCTCGTTGTACGGATTGGCTTTCTTGAACTCATCCGTTGCAGAGACTTTCTTGTTTGCAGTCAGGCCACCAAGTGCGACCCACTTCTTCTGGGTGTCTTCCTTGGAGAACCATGCGGCAAACTTCTTCGCATCTTCCTGATTTTTGGAATAAGCGCTCACGGAGAGGCC
>JBEEMN010000327.1:0-3109 GCA_041192625.1 Armatimonadota bacterium | reverse complement strand
GTCCGGGCGCTTGATAATGTCATCGATATCAACTACTACCCAACGGAAGCCGCGAAGCGCTCCAACCTAAGGCATCGTCCGATTGGCCTGGGAGTCATGGGACTTCAATACGCGTTGTACAAGCGTGGGATTGCGTTCGCATCCGATGAAGCGGTTGAGTTCAACGATGAAGTGATGGAAGCGATTGCCTACTATGCTTACGAGGCAAGTAGTGACCTCGCCGCGGAGCGTGGCACGTATAGCACGTACAAGGGCAGCAAGTGGGATCGTGGCTTGATGCCAGCCGACACCCTTGAAATCCTTGAGCGTGAGCGTGGTGAGACAATCGATGTCGCACGCGGCGGGAAGCTTGACTGGGAGCCGCTACGTCAGAAGATTGCGAAGCAGGGCATGCGCAACTCAAATGTCCTTGCAATCGCACCAACCGCAACAATCGCCAATATCATGGGCACAAGTCCTTGTATTGAACCAATGTATAAAAACCTCTTTGTAAAGAGCAACCTGAGTGGCGACTTTGTGGTTCTGAACCCATTCCTTGTCAAAGAACTCAAATCACTTGGGCTGTGGACGGCAAAGGTCATCGATGATCTCAAGTACTTTGATGGTGACCTTGAGAGCGTCGAGGGTGTTCCAGAGACGGTCAAAGAGCGCTACCGCACAGCATTCCAGATTCCATATGAGTATGTCATCGATGCAGCAGCGCGGCGACAGAAGTGGATTGATCAGTCCCAATCGGTGAACCTGTTCTTGGGTTCACCTGATATGAAGGCGCTTTCACATATGTACCGAAAGGCATGGAGGACAGGTCTTAAAACCACGTACTACTTGCGGACACTCGGAGCAAGCAACATCGAGAAGGCAACCGTCGCTGTAAAGCGTAACCAAAGCGGTGAGGGGCAGGCCGAGGAGCTGAAGGTCTTTACACCGGAAGAGAAGTCTGCATGCAGTATTCAGGCGATGCTAAACGGCGAAGCCTGCGAGGCGTGTCAGTAAAACATACACGTGATGCCAAGTCATTTGACTTGGCATCATGCAATTTAAGAGGATGTTTTTGACATCCTGTTACATTGACAAGGGAATCAGCCCGCATTATTACGGGCTATTTCTGCTGAATGTGTATAATGCTAACCAATACGGTGCATAAGCACCCGCCTTTTAGGACAATCGCCCTGTGTTGACACCCCGTGCATTAGAAGACCTTTGGAGCCGATTCAAAAATCGTGGCGACCAGCGTGCACGAGGCGCGATCATTGACAACTACACGTATCTCGTGAAAATCACCGCAGGTCGTGTCGTTGCAAATCTCCCTCCCAACATGGACCGGGATGACCTGATCACTGCAGGCTCAATGGGACTCGTCAAAGCGGTCGATCAGTTCGACAGTGGGCGTCAAGTCAAGTTCGAAACATACGCCATCGCATTGATTCGTGGTGCCATTCTTGAAAGCCTGCGCGAAGATGACTGGGTACCACGCTCGGTGCGTGAGCGAAGTCGTAACCTGAGCCGCACCATGGTCGAGCTCGAACGCGAGCTCGGACATGCCGCATCGGAAGAACAAATTGCTGAGCGCATGGGCATCTCAACCGAGGAGTATGCGCGTATCGTCTCCGATGTTGGCCGTGGTGCAGTGACATCCCTTGAGGACATTCTTGTCGGTTCTGGCGGGGATGGTGAATCTCTCCACGTCGGTGACATTCTTCCTGATACAGCTGCTGGCCCGACCGATGAAGTCGAAATGCGTGAGCGGGTACGTCAGCTCGGTCTCTCCATTGACCGCTTACCAGATCGCGAACGCCTGGTGATTGCGCTTTATTACTACGAAGGGCTTACCTTCAAGGAAATTGGTAAGGTTTTGACGGTTTCTGAAAGCCGCGTCTACCAGCTGCACACACAGGCCGTCATCCGGATGCGTGGGTATCTTGGTCGTGATCGGGACCTGTTCCGCGAATCCTGACATAGGTGTCTGTGTTTGCCTGACGGTAGTGAGGGATGCAAATGGCTCTTCTTTTGACAATCGCTGCGGTGCATCTTGCCTTTGGTGCACAAGCTGATGTTCCCACATCGCCTTCCGAGCTCTTCCAACGTGCTAGGACAGCCTATGCGCAAGGCGACAGCGCGACTGCTTTGACGCTCATGGAAAAGGTTGTCGCTGCTGAACCAAAGAATGGCGATGCTCTTGGATGGTTGGGCTTTCTTTTTCTACGGTCTGGCGATTCCGTCAAGGCGGTTCCAGTTCTCGAGCGGGCGATTGCAATCAAGCCGGGTTCCGCTGAGATCACAACCAATCTTGCCAATGCTCTGCAAGGCGTACCCGCCAAAACTGCTGCACAGCAGACGAAAATTCAACAGCTTTTTGAACAGGCCGTAAAACTCAATCCCGCTGCGAGTGAAGCCTACACTGGACTTGGTTTTGCTGCTTACAGGCAGGGAGATTACGCCAAGGCACTCGTTGCCTTTCGGCGCGTTACGGAACTGAAGCCATCCGATGCTGCAGCGCATTTGAATCTTGGACTTGCCTACACGCGGCGCAATCAGGATGCCGATGCGCTTGCAAGCTGTAAGCGGGCAGTGACCATCAATCCAAAGCTGACCGCCGGATGGATATCCATCGCACAGCTCGAACTCAAGGCTAACAAGGCTGCTTTAGCCCTCGCCGCATCGCTGAAGGCTGTTGCTCTCGAACCTAGAAACATCGATGCCCTCCTTGTTCAGGCCCAGGCTGCCGTTGCGGCGAAACGGGATGACGATGCGCAGGCAACGTACGGTGTCATTGCTGATATCTATGCTTCACCAGATGCACCAGCCGCTCAAAAGGCAGATCCATCAGCTCGCTACAATCAGGGCGTGTTGTTGGTTCGCTTAAACCGCCTTGCGGATGCGCTGGCGGCGTTTGAGATAGCTGCTCAAATTGACCCCAAGCATGCCGACACTTCACAAAACATCGGAACCGTTCTGTATTCGCTTGGGAGATATCCAGAAGCGCTGACGAAGTTCCAGGCTGCTGCAGAACTGGATGCAAAGTCAGCTGCAAAATGGAGAAATGTTGCGCTGGCGGCACGCAAAACAGCGGAGCTCTCCATCGAAATTGGTGCATTACGTAAAGCCATTG
>JBEEMN010000326.1:0-4400 GCA_041192625.1 Armatimonadota bacterium | reverse complement strand
TCCATCCCGCTTTGCCCGTAGCGCTTGAAATCCCACTGCGGCCGCTTGAGGAAAATGCGTTCATAGCCCGGGCGGTTCTTTATCTCCGGATGGTCAAGTTTGACCTCACGGCCGACATCGGTAAATAGCTTAGGCTTATGGTCAAACGTATCAACATGGGAGACACCGCCGGTCATGAAGAGAAAGATGACACGCTTTGCTTTTGCCTTGAAGTGCGGCTTTTTTGGTGCGAGTGGGTTGTCGGATGCATGCGCATCAGAATGCATGAGTTCTGAGAGGAGGCCAGGGAACAACATCGTCCCAAGGATGGAAGATCTCAGCATCCCACGGCGGCTCAGAGAATCAGTCAACATAGAGCACCTCGTTTGAGACCAACAATGCCTTGACGTATGCATTCCATGCGCGAGGCGTTGTCCCGGATTTGCCATCGTAGAGCTGATACTCGAGCAAGTAGTAATCAGCCCGCTCTGCTGCCGATGGATGCCTTCCGAGCAGCGTCCGGTACAGCGATGTCATCCACTTATCAACATCACCCGTCCCACTCGTTGTGCGCTTTGCAAGCACATCGCCCGTTGATTGCACAAACGCGCTATTCATTAACCACAGAGCCTGTGTGGGTACGGTGGTGTTATCCCGAATTGCTGTGGATGTATTGGGATCTGGGCCATCAAAGAGGGCAAAGAACGGAGTTCTACGGTTCCGCTTTTGCATCACGTACACACTGCGCTTACTTGAGTCGTACTCATCGGCGAACGGGGTGTGCTGCGTAAATGCCCATGTATTTTCTGGTGGAAAAGGATGTGCTGCTCCCGGTTCGGGATCCAACACGCCGGAAACCTTTAGGTACGTATCGCGCAGCTCTTCGGCGGTCAGTCTGCGCCGCGGGAATGCCGCAAGCGCCGCGGCACGCTCGCCGCTTCCACTTTTGCGTTGATAGGCATCGGAGGACATTAGAAGTTTATGAAGCCGCTTCGTGTCCCAGCCATTGTCCATAAATGTGGTTGCAAGCCAGTCCAGTAGCGGTTGGTTTATGGGCGGGGCGCCGCGGAGGCCGAAGTCATTTGGAGTTGCGGTCAGCGGGTTCTGCCGACTGGTGATCCACTTGGCGAGTTCAAGGCGTCCGCTCCCGGTTGTGACCTTGCCACCGGGCAAGCCAAGAAAGGAAGGAACACCGCGTTCAACCACCGCCCCCGGCACCGCCGGGTCTCCCTTTAGCTGAACCCTTGCATCCGCTCCGGTGCCCTCTGCGCAAGCAAATGCGACATCTAGGCTGCGCTGCGCACGCATGCATCCGCTCCGGTGCCCTCTGCGCAAGCAAATGCGACATCCAGGCTGCGCTGCGCACGCAGCTGCGCAATCCGTGTTTCAAGCGCTCGCGCACGCACTGATGCGTCTTTCAGAGTCGCCAGAAGCTTCATCCCAGGAGTGATTTTGTGAATGGACCAGGTAACGCCATCCCCGCCCGGATGTGCATCTGCAACCACCCCGGAAACGGCAAAGCTTCCACCTGTTGGCGCTGTCCACGATATTCCGACAGGCCCTTTTGGACCTGGATGGACATAAATGTTTCTACCGGGCAGCGATGTCCAGACATCCACAGCGGTCTGAGCTGTGTTGCCAAAGATGCTTGGCGTCTCGCCGCTGCGCCAGCCACGGAGAGAAGATTTTCCATTAATGTCGGTGAGGCGCTCGCCGAGAGTGCGAAGCCCAGCTGCGAGGTCAAGAAACATCCACGGGCCATTCCACGGAGCATCCCCGGGCAAGGTATCCAGAACATCCGAGATGCGCCACGCAGCGGGCTTGCTCGTATCCATGCCGTGTATGGTGAGCTCCACGCGGGTTGTGTCAGCTCCGTGGTTCCCATT
Organism: Armatimonadota bacterium; assembly: GCA_041192625.1. Taxonomy (GTDB): domain Bacteria; phylum Armatimonadota; class Armatimonadia; order Armatimonadales; family Armatimonadaceae; genus CAIRTT01. Next base: position 2,535 of record JBEEMN010000326.1, on the reverse strand, counting down.
TGGATGGATCTCAAAGAGGAGGACATCCCCCGCGCTTAGGGAGACCTCAATGGGTTTGCCGCTAGGAGTCGCGATGTTGGCTGACCCGCTATCTGGAACCCGCGCGGTTCCAAGTTGCACCATGTCCTTAGGGAGTGGCATCCCTGCTTGCATTGCCACCTGGCGTTCGAGCTGTTGTAGCTCGGTTTCCCGGGCAGCCTGCTCTGTGGCAGATGTCAAAGGGACCAAAAATTTGGGCTGTTGAAATGGCTCACACCCGGGATAAGCAAAGCGCGTGCTCTGGAAAATGCCATAAAGGGCGTAGTAGTCGCGCTGCGGGATGGGATCAAATTTGTGGTCATGGCAGCGCGCGCAGGCAAGGGAAAGCCCAAGTGTGGCCTTGCTTGTGGTGTCGATGACATCCTCGTAGGTGAGGTGCATATCGGCATCGATGTCGTGTCCGAACCGCCGCGCGCCGGCGAGAAAGCCTGTCGCGATGCGGGAATCGCGTGCAGCATCCCCGGTGAGCTGTTCCGCTAATAAGTCCCCGGCAAGCTGATGCTGGAGAAACATGTTGTATGGAAGGTTGCGGTTAAGGGCATCGATGACCCAGTTCCGATACTTCCACATATGCGGCAGCGGGTGGTCTGAGTTTTCTCCGGCGGTGTCTGCGTAGTGCACGATGTCGAGCCAGAGGCGGCCCCATTTTTCACCGTAGTGCGGGCTTTTGAGGAGGCGATCGACCACGCGTTCCCAGGCACCGGGGCGTTTGTCTGCGAGAAAGGCATCCACTTCCTGCGGCGTTGGTGGCAGGCCGGTGAGGTCATAGGTTGCGCGGCGGATGAGGGTGAGGCGGTCGGCCTTTCCGGATGCGTTGGTTTTCGTCGATGCGAGACGATGGTTGATAAAGGCATCGATTGGATTGACAGATGGACTTTTGCCGACGTTTGGTACGAGTGGGCGCTTCGGAGGCAGGAAGGCCCAGTGATGTTTTGGATCCGATGCTCCAGACTTTGAAGCATTTGCTTTCGGCCACGGAGCGCCACTGTCCAGCCAGCCCAGGATGTCGGTTTTTACATTTGCGTTGAGCGCACCGGATGGTGGCATTTGGATGGCATTTCCGGGTGTGAGAGCTGCTTTGATACGCTTGATGTCGGATGTCTGTGGCTCGATATCGAGGCGGAGGCCACCTTTTTGTTGGGATGCGCCGTGACATGGGATGCATTCGCGGATGAGAACGGGGCGGATTTTTGCTTCAAACGTGGATACGTCTACGCGTTCAGGAGTGCCCTGTGGCGCGGCGGCCGCGGCTGTGAGTAATAGCGCCGGGAGAATGCCGGCAACGAGTGGATGCGTTTTTTGCACAGGTCATTTCCCTCAAGGACGGCATCGTCCGGAGTGATGGTTATGGGCTGGTTCGAGTTTACCGCAGCGCAATCATTGCGTTGATGGTTTCCACTCCCGCCGCAAAATGCTATACATCGGTGTGTCGATGAAGCGGCCATCCTTCTGTACACAGTCGCGAATCGTGCCTTCGTAGGTCATCCCAGCCTTTTGCATCACGCGGCCGCTCGACGGGTTCTCCGCAAAGTGATGGGCGAAGATACGATTGAGCCCACGCTCGGCAAATCCCCACTCAATGATGGCTTTCGTGGCTTCCGTTGCGTAGCCATTCCCCCAGTGGGCGTGCCCAATCCAGTAGCCAATCTCGGCGCGTAGGTGGATGCGTTTCTCGATCAATGTAATCGCACCGATCAGCTCTCCCGTAGCCGTCAGTGTGATGGCAAAGGTTGTGTGGTTCCGTTCCTCTTCGGCAGGGTGCCCAGCTATCCAGCCGGCTGCGCCATTTGACGGGTATGGATGCGGCACCGCAAGCGTCGTCTTTGCAACTTCATAATCGGAGACCAAACGGGTTACATCATCGGCATCCGCTAGGGTAAAGCCGCGCAGCGTCAATCGTTTTGTCATGATGTCAGATGCCATGCCCCAGTAAACCAAACTCTGGCAGTGCCGGCACCGATGCAGGATTCTGTCATCGAAAATCCGAACGGCTGTCTATGGCATTCAAATCCAGTGTTCTTTGTGTTGTTCTCTCCACGCTGATCGGCACTGCACTGCCGATTAATGCCCTTAGCAATAAACCTCAAGAGCAAGCCAAACCTGAGAGCAAAACGAATCGCTACAACGTGCTGTTTATCGCCGTGGATGACCTCCGCCCCGAGCTTGGCTGCTACGGCGTCAAGGATGCCCAGTCACCCAACATCGATGCGTTTGCGAAGACAGCCATCACCTTCCGGCGGCATTACGCAGCCGTTGCGACGTGTGGTGCGAGCCGGTATGCACTGCTGACCGGGCGTTCACCTGCATTGACAGGCGTTACGCAGAGCAATGAAGCGATGTATCAGGGTGGGTCGGCATTCAAGCAGGCATCGCTTCCTGGCGCGCAGACCATGCCGGAGCTGTTTCGGCGCAGCGGCTACGAAACGGTTTGTATCGGGAAGATTTCACATACTCCGGATGGCCGTGTGTTTGGCTACGATGGCTCCGGGGATGGCC
>JBEEMN010000325.1:0-3115 GCA_041192625.1 Armatimonadota bacterium | reverse complement strand
GTGGATGCCGAGGGCAATGTCAGTGTCCGCGATGTTCAAGCTGGCGCCGAGGATGCAAAGGGTATCCAAATTCTCAGCGGGCTCGCTGCAGGCGATATGGTCGTCACGATGAGTTTTGCTCCGCCAAAGGATGGCAGCAAGGTTAATGTCATCGGGCCAGATGGTGTCGGCAAAGGCGAACAGGGAAACAAGGACGGAAAGGAAAAATCCGGGGATAAGGCTCCATCGGAATCCAAGCCAGCTGCTGGGGCATCCAAGTGAATATCGGTAAGCTCGCGGTAACGCGGCCGGTTGCGGTGACGATGCGCATCGCGGCACTCGTCCTCCTCGGTATCGTCTCCCTCACCCGCCTCCCGCTTGACCTCCTCCCAAAGGTCGCCCTCCCGACCGTTGTCGTCAACACAACCTGGCCAAATGTTGCTCCAGAGGAAATGGAAACGCAGGTCACACGCCCGATTGAACAGGCCGTTTCCAGCGCATCCAATGTCTACCTCGTCTCCAGTCAGTCCAGCCTCGGAAACTCAAGTGTTCGTATTCAGTTCAACTACGGCACCGATATTTCGCTTGCTGCCGTGGATGTCCTCCAGCTGGTTGAGCGTGCACGTGGACGCCTTCCCGTCGATCCAACACTCCAGCCGCCTGCCGTTTTTCGCCTCAACCCAAGCCAGCTGCCGATCCTGATTTTTGGCGTCTCAGGCATCGATAACCCCGCAAAACTCAAAGCGCTCCTCGTCGACAGCGTCGCGCCCATCCTCCAAAGTGCCGAAGGGGTGGCATCCGCGAATGTCAATGGTGGGGCTGACCGCGCAATCATCATCGATGTTGACCCTGCAAAGCTCCGCGCGATGGGCATCAGCATGTCGACGGTATCCCGGCGCATCGTTGAAGAAAACCTAAACCTCCCTGCGGGTATCGCAAAGCAAGGCGCGACCGAATACACCATCCGCAGCATGGGGACCATCAAAAGCCTCGATACGCTCCGCCTCCTCCCGATTCCAACGGCGGGTGGGCAACAGGTTCGGCTTTCGGATATCGCTGAAATACGGGATGCCAGCCGTGAGCGACGTGCTTACACTCGCCTGATGGGCGAGAACAGCGTCGCGCTAACCATTGTCAAGCAGTCAGAAGCGAATACGGTCGAGACGGCGGCAAATGTCCGCAAGAAGATCGAACAGGTCAAGCGGATGTACCCCGAGCTGACATTTGGGATCGCCTACGATCAGAGCACGTTTATCGAACACGCCGTCGAAGATGTCAAAATCAGTGCGATGATTGGTTCCGCACTCGCAATTGCCATTTTGATGATGTTCCTTCGCAACTTCCGCTCAACCATGGTCGTCGCGCTGTCGATTCCGATTTCCATCATTTCGACATTCACACTCTTCTGGCTGTGTGGCTTTACGCTCAACACGCTCACGCTTTCTGGGCTCTCGCTCGCGACGGGTCTGATCGTGGATGATGCCGTTGTTGTCCTCGAGAACATCTTTAGGCACATTGAGCGTGACAAGAAATCCGTCCACGATGCGGCCATCGAAGGCACAAATGAGATCACCAGCGCGGTTGTGGCATCCACGATCACGATTATGGTCGTCTTTTTGCCTCTGTTTCTGATTCGTGGTCAGGCGGGGCAGCTGTTCACGCAGTTTGCGCTGGTGGTTATCTTCTCGATTGCTGTTTCGCTGCTCGATGCACTAACAGTCGTCCCGATGCTCGCGAGCCGGATGATTAAAATCGATCACAATGCCGCTCCAAAGGACAAGGGAGCCGTGACGCGGTTTGCCGATTGGCTCGGCGAGCGCTTTGATGCACTTGACCACAGCTACCGGGATTCGTTACGCATTGCACTCAAGCGTCGCTGGGTGGTCATCCTCTTCGCCCTCAGCCTGACGGGCGCAAGCTTGTTACTGATTCCTTACATCGGGCAGGAGACGCTTCCACAGACAGACTCGGGCAACCTCCAGGTCAACCTCCGGATGCCGGTTGGGACGGCGCTTTCGGTGACAAACCAGGCGATGCTGACCGCGGAGGGGATTGCGCGAAAACACCCGGAAATTGAAACCGTTTTTGCGGCGGCCGGGAGCAGCCTCTCGCCACGCGGTGGTACGCAAGGTCTGGCCAGCCATATCGGCGGCATGACGCTTCGCCTCAAGGACAGCCGTAAAAAGTCCACCGTGGTTGTCGGCCAAGAGCTGACCCGCGAAATGAACAAGGCGATTGCGGGCGCGCGTATCAATGTGTCTCCGTATGACCTTGTCGCAAATATCATCGCTGGTGGCAACCAAAACATCGAGCTCAATATTTACGGACCTGATCTCAAGTCGCTCGGCGTTGTTGCAAAGGATGTCCTTGAGGAAATCCGACAGATTCCAGGCCTTGAGAGCGCGGATGTCAGCGTTCAGGATGCGACTCCCGAGCTGCAGATTCATGTGGATCGCGAGAAGGCTGCGCGGCTTGGGGTGAGTTTCCGGGATGTGGCTGCGGTGCTCGGAGCAGCAACCAGTGGTGAACAAGCTGGGTTCTTCCAAGAAGGTGGCTTCCAGTATCCAATCGTTGTTCAGGTTCCCGAAGCACTGCGGAAACAGCCTGAGCAGCTGCTTGGTTTGCCAGTGGCATCCAGTTCTGGGGCTCAAATCCCTGTGCGTGCGGTGGCTCGTGCGGAGATTGGAAATGGCCCGAACGAGGTCAGTCGTATCGATAGCCAGCGCTACATCTCGATTGGTGGAAGCGTGCAGACGCGTCCGCAGAGCGAGGTCGCCAAGGATATCGAAAAGGTGATGATGGGGGTGACGCTTCCGGAAGGCATGTTCTGGGATCTTGGGCGTCAGCAGCGCCAGCGTCAGGAAGAGTTCAATGGACTTTGGCTCGCGGTTGTGCTTGCGGTTGCGTTGATTTATATGCTGCTCGCAAGCCAGTTTGAGTCGTTTATATACCCATTGACAATTCTGACAACCGTTCCGTTGTCTATTGTCGGTGTGCTCCTTGGCTTGTTCCTGACGGGGCGTAGCTTTGGCCTGACGGCATTTATTGGTTTACTGCTCCTCGTTGGAATCGTCGTCAAGAACGGCATTTTGCTGATTGAGTACACCAACCAGCTGCGTGAGCGTGGGCTTAGCCG
>JBEEMN010000324.1:0-3118 GCA_041192625.1 Armatimonadota bacterium | reverse complement strand
TGGTATAATCAGTCCGCTCACGGGTTGGTAGCTCAGCGGTAGAGCAGTGCCCTTTTAAGGCATTGGTCCTGGGTTCGAGTCCCAGCCGACCCACATGGCAAAAGGTAAGCCCTCTTTGGATGATATCCAAGGAGGGCTTTTCTGATTAAAGTATGACAGTCGTGTGTTTACATCCGCCACGTGTATGCTTAAGGTCAACCTTAAGTGTTGTTCCCGATGGTGCACTTATCGTCCATTCAGTAACAACCTTGTAGTCTGTGACATCGCCTGCATAGCCAGAGTTTGCCACGCCCTTGAGGTGGTAGCCTTCGCACTGTCCAAGTTCGGTCCGTTGCTTACCTGTGATGTAACTAACATCCGCATCAGCGGTGAGCTCCAACACAATTCCACGAACAACTTTCTTCGCAAGTGCCTGCTTTGACACGTATGTTGGGAGAAATCCTACATTTTTGGCAATAGCCCGGATTTTGTAAGTTGTCCCGGACAGATGGGTTGTTTGTACTTCAAGCTCAAGTTCAGGCGTAATCAGGGCCTGCCAGATGACCCATTTGCTGAATCTCTGAATCTCATTAAACAAGAATTCGGACGGTGGATTGCGGAAGGCATACAGTGTGTCCCATCCGCCGATTTCAATATCACCCAGCTGTGGATGCGTAAACGGGACCCACGGGAGATACCCTTCGCCCTTGAGGGCATCATCGCTCCACTTTAGAAGCTTGATGTCGTCGGACAGCTCATGGTTGCGGCTCCAGGTTGTAAACTTGAAAGCCCCTTGTTTTGTTGTTGCATCAAAACCCTCTGTGATTCCAGCTTGTCGATGAGGACTCCATATCTCAACCGTCCATGCATAGATTCCAAAGTGGTCGTAGCACCAGTCATCGAAGACGCCGGTGATCACTTCCTTTGGATGGTATTTGAAGTCATGGAAGACTGAAATCGCAGGATAACCCGTTATCTCGGTACCTTTCTTTCCGATTTCTTGGAACGTCCAAAGGTCTTCGGCAGGCATGCTGTCATCTGCGCTGGTCCCGTAGGGACGCAGGAGGACGCCTGAGTAGGTATGAAATGTCAGGGCATGACAGATGTTCGGGTGCTTTGCGATGAAGTCAACGAGTGCGCGCGCTTCTGGTTCAGATGTCGGGTACGGCCCTGCGCCGTATTGCTCACTTTCACCACGCCAATGTCCTGGGAAGTTTCTGTTGAGATCAAGACCATGCCGTGTTGGTGTCATTGCTAGAACATCGGGGTCTGGATCAAGAACAATACCCTCTGGAAGAAGGCGATAATAAGTCCCGCCGCGCTCTGTTGCATCACGGCGGATCATTAGGCGAGGCTCTTCGGGGTGGCACTTCCAAGGTCCATCAGGGTCCGAAATGCGCATTTGGAGTAAGCGTCCATTGCCATCAACATCCTCGCGCTTTAGTCCGGACAATGGCTCATCATCGAATGGATACGGACGGGTGCTGGATCGAATCGCTTCGGGGGAGTCCGCCAGAAAGAGCTCGGCACCATCCGGGTTCACCCGTGGAATGACGTAAAACGTCTTAGTGCGAACCGCCCGTGTAATGTCTTCGTCAATACCGTAGAGCGTGGTGAGTTGATCCAACAGGTAGGTGAGCGCAGTCGTTGGGCTGACTTCCGTAGCATGGATGTTGGCATCGCACCACACTGCTGGCTTATCGGTAGCTTTGCCTGTTGATTTGTCTGTGACTGTAGCGCACCAAATATCACGTCCCTCGTAGGACTTGCCGATTGACCCGACATCAACAAGATTGGGGTAGGTCTCAGCAAGTTGAAGCAAGAGCTGCGTCAGCTCATCAAAGCGTACATAACGGTTGGTAGGGAAAATCATTGAGCGTCCTTCTTAGTTTGTCTTAGTGATGCGTGATCCAGAGCTTTCGACATTGACATCGTAGCGGTTTCCGCGATGATGAATGCCCTTCAGGGTCAGTTTCTTCCAGGTTGCGGGGAGCGAGGGTCTCTGTGTTGCGATGGGCTTATCGCCTGACAGGTCTAGGCCAGCATAGCCATAGACAACTGACTGAATCAACCCGCCGAGGCCTGTAACAAACACACAGCGGTCCATGGATCGCTTTTCGCTGAAGAGCATGAATGGCCCCCTGAGGAAGGGTTTATAGGAATCATTGAAGTCTTCTTCGGCTTCCTTAGCGCGTCCAAGTCGCGCGGCAATCAGGGTGTGAATCGCATCGGTCATGGCTGGGCCATTCTTGATGGGACGAGTCTTGTGATAGTCGAATGACTTTGCAAACACATCTAAGTCGGCTGTTGCGTTGCCTGGCCAGAGAGCAAGTTCGCCATCTGCCTGTTTGGTTTTCTTACCATCATCGTTTTTACACTTGGCAATCATCCCATCAGGCGTCATCGGAATCTGAAGTTCTGAAGCGAGTACAGCCCAGCTGGGATTAATCTGCTTGCCTGCAGCACGGGAGAATTCCGTTGCGCCACGTAAAACCCGCTTTGCCAGCGCATTGGTATACGCATTTTCTTCGACCCCCATGTTGAGCTCATCGGGGCCTGTCACTTTCCCAAAGGATGATGGGGGACCACTCTTGAATCCAAGCTTTACCAGCTCATCAGCTGCGCCCATCAGAACCCGTAGTGCGACGGCTTTGTCTGTCTCCGATGCGCTTGTCTGAAGAACGAGCAACGCCCCGTAGCCTGCATCTGCGATTACATGACGGCCATCAGAGAAGCCACTAGGTGCACGTTCCTTACCTGTAAGCGCACCTTCCCAGGGTGTGAGTGGCTTTCTGACTTTGTTTCGATAGCCAACGATGTCGCCTGCGGCATCTGGATCGAACGGGAGCAACGCTGGAAGCATCCACACATCGGCATCCCAGAAAATATGACCCTTGTAAAAGTTACCCGCGAGGCCCTCAGGAGCAATAGCGACGTTACTTCCCTTTGGTGCTGCACTTTGACGAAGATCAAAGAGTGCCTTGTGGATCACACGCTGTGCTTCTGGATCTCCATCAATAATGATGTCTGACTTCCAAGCGTTTTCCCATTGTGCTTGATGTTCACTTAGTAGGGTCGCAAAAGGTTTTAGTACGGTGTTTTTGGTAGATAGGGGCGAAATGGGTGATTGGATTCGTCC
>JBEEMN010000323.1:0-3126 GCA_041192625.1 Armatimonadota bacterium | reverse complement strand
GCATCCACGCCATCCATTTCAAGGAGACGTTCCTTTAGCGCGGCACGCCTGTCGCTCCGTTCCCAAATCTCCAAATTGTCGCCAAGGCGATTTCCATTAATGGTCAGCGCATTGAGGTCTAACAATCCTAAATTGCGCAGATGCAGCTGGACTTCAGGAACGCCTCCGGCCAAATACATCCGGACCGTTGGGTGATTGTTTGGGCCATTTGGAAGCACATCCACCAGGCGAGGCACGGATCGGTTGACTGCTACCCAGTCATCCACGGTTGGCCTTCGAATACCTGCAGCCTGTGCAATCGCCGGGATGTGCAGCAGTAAATTCGTGGACCCACCACACGCCGCGTGCACCAGCATCGCGTTCTGGAAGGCTGCTTCGGTGAGAATATCCCGCGTCGTGATGCCTTTAGCGACGGCATTAATCAGCGCATCCGCAGTGTCACTCGCAAGCTGTAACCAGATAGGCTGGCCACTTGGCGCAAGGGCTGCGTGGGGAATCGTAAGGCCAAGCGCTTCAGCGACAGCTTGTGCGGTGGCAGCTGTTCCGAAAAACTGACATCCGCCACCGGGCGTTGCGCATGCCCGGCAACCCGCTTCCGCGGCTTCTTGCAGAGTGATCAGTCCGTGTGCAAAACGCGCCCCGATGGTCTGGACGAGTCCTGCATCCTCGCCGCGCTTCGGAGGAAGAGTAACGCCGCCCGGGACAATCGCCGCCGGGCGGTCGTGCAGTCCGGCGAGAGCCATCATCATCGCCGGGAGGCCTTTATCGCAGGTCGCAACGCCCATCACTGCCTTGCGAGTTGGCAGAGAACGGGCAAGCCTCCGGAGGACAATTGCGGCATCGTTGCGGTAGGGAAGCGAATCGAACATCCCAGTCGTGCCCTGTGAGCGGCCATCACATGGGTCGCTGACAAAACCCGCAAACGGAGTTCGGCCTTGTTCACGGAACCGAATAGCAGCAGCTCGCACCTGAAGGCCGACTTCCCAGTGCCCGGAGTGGTAGCCAAGGGCGATGGGCTTGCCATCGTGATCGCGCAAGCCACCGAGGGTTGAGAGGATGAGGTATTCATCCTGTGTGACGGCGCTCGGCTCCCAGCCCATCCCGACATTTTGCGTGAGGCCAAACAGGTCCCCGCTCGGCCGGTGCAAAAGCATGTCCTCGGTGAGGGGGAGGGCGCCCGCAGGGCCATCGGCGGTCGTCGCGACATCGAAGAGAGGATTGTGCTCAGGCATGGCATCAGTGTAACAAATGAATACATCCCGATGTCAGCACTTCCACGGTTATGCTTGACACCATGCGACTTATAATCTAGCGATGAACCGTAACTCTTTTCTTACTGGACTACTCAGCCTTACATTTACAGGAACCACATTTGCTAAGGAATCGCTGCGTGGTCAGGTTACGGACGGGAAGCCTGTATCGCGTGATTTTAAAGACTATCCGGCACTCCAGGCATACGTCAAAGCGTTGCGGAAAATTCCTGCGGGCACGTTTCAAATGGGCTCGGATGCATTTGCAAGCGAGAAGCCCGTTCATACCGTGACGCTTTCGGCATTCCGGATGGTGGCGACGCCCGTGACCATTGCCATTTGGAAAGAGTATTGCAAAGCAACTGGCACACCTCTGCCAAAGGAGCCGAGCTGGGGTTTCATCGATGACCATCCGATTATCTACGTCTCCTGGAATGACATCATGGGAGTGGATGGCAAAGGCGGTTTCTGTGCGTGGGCTAGCGAGCTCGCCGGTTTCAAATTAATGCTTCCGACCGAAGCGCAGTTTGAGTACGCATCCCTTGGTGGCAAGCCCCGGACAGAGTTTCCATGGGGCGATACCTTTGATTTAGGCAAGGTTTGGTGTTCTGATAAGAGCTTTGCGGATGCAATGAAGACAGCACCGGTGAACCGGTCGAACAATGTGTTTCGCAATGCCTATGGACTTTCGGATATCTCCGGGAATGTCTACCAGTGGTGTTCGGACTTGTTTGCGGCGTATGGTCCAGATGCTCAGATGGATCCGAATGTCTTGACATCCGCTACGGCTAAGCTGCGCTGTGCACGCGGTGGCTGCTGGAACATTAATGACCCGGTCGATTTCCGCTGCTCGGACCGTAGCCGCTTCCGCCCGGATTTACGGGTGGACTTTATTGGCTTCCGACTCGTGGCCGGGTAGGTCAGTTTGACATCCTTGGGCAAACAGCTCTCAGGTTATCCAGCCCTGAACACGTATATCGAAGCGATGTGCACGATTCCTGCTGGCACGTTTCAGATGGGGAGTGAATCCGGTGCGACCGATGAGCGACCCATACACAGTGTGACCGTTTCTGCGTTTCGTATGGGGGCGACGCCCATCACGGTTGCGAATTGGAAAGAGTACTGCATTGCGACAGGGACTACGCTGCCACCAGCTCCAGACTGGGGATTACTTGATGACCACCCGATTGTGAATGTGTCGTGGACTGACATCATGGGGGTGAATTGCAATGGCGGCTTTTGTGCATGGGCCAGTGATGTCGCGGGATTTCGTTTGACTCTGCCGACGGAAGCGCAGTTTGAGTACGCAACCCTTGGTGGCAAGCATCAGGCGTCGTTTCCATGGGGCGATGTCTTTGATAGAAGCAAACTTTGGTGTTCGGATAGTGAATTTGAAGATGCCGCATCGACGGCTCCGGCAAATCGCTCGTCTCGCACATTCTTTAATGCTTATGGACTTACAGATCTGTCCGGAAATGTTTGGCAATGGTGTTCGGACATGTATGCTCCGTATTCGATTGATGCGACCACAGATCCACACGGGCCGGTTGCAACACGAGGAAAAGAACGCAGCGTACGTGGCGGTCCATGGTTTAGCATCGATTCTGACATTTTCAGGGCATCTACTCGGTTCAGAAATTCCCCGGATGAATGGATCGATGGCATCGGCTTTCGCTTAGTCGCCACGGTAAAGAATTAGATGATAACCAACCGCTCAACCCTCTCCAAATATCCGGCACTCAGTGCGTATATCAATGCAATGTGCACGATCCCGGGAGGAACCTTCCAAATGGGGAGCACGACAGGCAATGGTACCGAGCAACCGGCGCACTTTATAACGCTGTCACCATTTCGGATGGGGGCGACCCCTGTCACA
>JBEEMN010000322.1:0-3128 GCA_041192625.1 Armatimonadota bacterium | reverse complement strand
ATCACAGCTCCACCTAAGAGGTATGGCCAGATTGGGTCATCCGATGCCGGAGGAGGAACACTCGCCGGTGCAACCGGTTTCACATCTGGCTTTGGCGTTGAAATGTCTTTTGGGCTACGTTCCACCGGGCGATGCGACACGGCATCTACTTCAACCCCAAAACCAAACGTTCTCCCACCTCGGGCAGCGTATTCGGCAATATCCTTACGATAGGTTTTTCCGATTGGAGATGCTGCAATTTTTGCAAGATCGCCCCCCTTATCGTAGTAAGCGGCGTAGTTTGCGAGCTCTTCAGGATTTCCCCGTGGAGCATCGTTGTACGAATCCGTAACAAAAACGATGACGGGCGACTTTGCACCAGAGTCAAGTGCTTGGCGGAGTGCAGTGTGATGCGGCTTTCGAAGATTCGTCCCCGCACCTTCAAGCGCCTTGTAGGGAATCGCATCCAACGCCGCCTTACGGTCCTTACTCGACTTGATGGGACCATCGAAGAGGACATGCTCGGTGGCATTCACACCCACGATGCGAACATAGGTCCCTTGGACAGCAGCCTCTTTGATCACCCGCAGTGCAGCCTGACGCGCCTTTGTCAACATTCCATTCGTCAGCATGCTTCCACTGACATCCTGAATCAATGCAACGTAATCGGGGCGTTTTTGCTCCAACGATTGCAGGATCATTTTGGACTTTTCTATGCTGGAGTCCTGAGCGAATGCCTGCCGGGTTGCCGCAATGACAGCGATTCCGGAAATCAAGATGGCAGCGCCGAATGCAGAACGAGTCATTAGAGGGATTGTATCAAGCGAGCATCATCGGTAAGCGGCGTTGATAATGCGTGCAGTCACGGCTGCCGTGTGCCGATACCATCCGCTCGCCAAGTTTTCAGCCTGCCCACCGGGAGCATTGGTCGACAGAAACACCTGACTCCGGTAATCCCCGGGTGCGAGGCGTGCCGCGCTCACAACAAATGGAATCCTGCCTGTTCCATTCGGAGCAATCACAATTGGTAGAGGAATCTGGCGAACATTGAGCCACGGATGCTGGGTAGCGACGACGCGAATGAGTAAAGTCGCTTCGCCTGTATTGCGGATAGACAGATTCAGCTCACCACCACTGCCTGAAACAATGGTGCAGCGATCCAGCTGATCGCAAACCAGCTGTGGATGTCCCTTTTCGACACGCGTTCCCGGCAGGCCACTCTTAATGTCCCCCACGCTGGGTTGACCACTGGCTTTGGTGATGCTGTCCATCGCGATTCCATCCAGGCCTTCAAGCACCTCTCGGATAGCGGCCAGCGTCTCGCAGCGCAAGACCAAGCCTTCGACACGGGCCCGTACAACAGGACTTGCAAAGGGGCCAGATTTCGGCAGAAGTGCGATGACGAGCTTGGTCACCGCAGCAATATCGGATGTCGGCCCGGCTCCCGCTCCATATACCGATGCATGATGCGCGGCGGCGGGATCGCAGATACCTCCATCGGTGATGTACATCCGGAGGTCATCCCCGACAATCAAGTTGTCCAGGGACAGCCCACCATGTGCGGCACCCACTGCGTGAAAGGCCGCAAGTCCATCGAGAAGGGGGACAATCCAGCGTCGCAGCGTCTCGGTATCCGCGCGTCCACCAACACCCATCCAGTATTGGCGGAGATTCTTCCCCTTGAGCACATCCCGGACCGTATAGATGTTGTCATCCACGAGCATCCAACGGCGAAATGGCACAACCGTTTGTTGGACAGCATCCAGTGCCATCGTCAAACGACTTTGTGCGGCCTGGGTGTTTGGAATCCGCCGGACCATCACCGGCCGGCCCGTGCGTTTATCCGAGCCAATCCAAGCCGCAGCATCGGGCTGTGGGGTTGCCATTGCCCCCGCATTTTCAATCTGCTTAACGAGAAAAGCAGGGAGAACATCAGACACTTAGAGCACCCCTGTCATGCGAAGCGCGTAAAGCACGCCGCGAGTCGTTGCCAGGAACACATTGCCATCGGCATACGCCATCGGGACGCTGACCTGAGGCCCACCACCGCCAGCATCGTAGACATCATCCACTGCCATCCCTGCTGCCAAGCGATGCAAGCGTGCATCCCGTCCTGCAAAGAGAAAGCCATCCGGAGCAACAATCGGTTGTGCCCGCACCGGTCCGCGGCTGGTGCGCTGGACGGGTTGTCCTGTTTCACGACTGACAAGGCATAGCCCCTCAACGGTCGGTACGGCGATCACGCTGTCCGCGATGCTAGGCGTGCCGGTAATCGCACCGCCAAGCACAGGCGATTCCCAGATGAGTTTCCCGCTCGTAATGTTTAATGCACGCACAATGCCATCATGCCCGCCTGAATAAACCACCCCATCGGCGATGACGGGAGCGGCATCAAAACTGTCTGCCAGCTGTGTGTACCAAAGCGTGTCGCCCGTGGATGCATTTATCGCAAGGACGCCGCCGGTGTCATCATGGACGACAACTATATTGTCCGCGGCAGCGGGTGTGCACTCTGGCCGGCCAGTCAGCGGAACCTCAAACTTGATACGACCACCATCCGTGGTCAGCACAACGAGACGTCCCGCATGGATGCCATCCGCGACCGGAACGGCAACCGCTGCCAGGTTCAAAGGAATGACAGAGCCGTAAACAGAGCCACCGATGTCCACCAGCCAGCGCCGCGTCCCGCGTATTGCATCGATGGCCAGCACGCTACCGTTCACCAAACCTGCTACGACCAGCTCGCCAACAATACAAACGCCACCACGATCCGGGTGAACGGGTGCCGACAAAACATATGGGTCCCAAATCGGGGTTCCTGATTCGACATCAAAGGCATGCAACAAATGCTCGCCATCCCCGGTCGTGCTTGCCGCATAAACAACACCGAATGCCGTCACCACGGATGACCACTGAAAGCGCCGAAGCGGATTCGTATTCAGCATCATTGGAAATTGCCAAATGAGGGCACCAGCCCCCAGAGGCACATCAGCATTGCTGGTGTGCTGGCTGTTTCCACCGAGGGTGACCCAGTCTTCGCTGGCCCGGATGATGTGACTTGCGCTGACAAGACAGGTTCGAACCCGCCAAGTGTTCAGAACACCGCAGTGTGGACACGGGCGCAGGCGCTCAAAACAGTGCATACAAAC
>JBEEMN010000321.1:0-3128 GCA_041192625.1 Armatimonadota bacterium | reverse complement strand
GCGTGGTCAAAAGCGGATGCAACATTTGAACTAAATGGCCTTGTGGTGGTGGTCATTGGTGGCACCGCGGGTGAACGCAATGCCTTGGCAAATCAGCTGCGTAGCGTTGCCGTTCCCCTCAATTACAATGCTTCCAGCAATGTCTCAACGTACGAGCCGGTTGTAAAGCCATCCAAGACAACGTCGGGTTCGCCAGCCCAGAGCATGATGGGTGCTCAGACCGTAAACAGGGCCCGTATCCTTGTGCCGCGCACGGGTCAGGATGTCAATGACTGGGCATCGTGGAAATTTGGGAATGCCCTTGCGGTCGTCGTGCTTCCTGGAACTGTGTCTCCGGATGTCCGTGAGGCGCTTCAGTGTTACGCCGACTTTGGTGGGGTTGTTGTGGATGCCGCAGGTCTAGGTCTGCGCAATGCGCACGAGACGGTGATCAGTGCCGAAAACCCGTCCGCTACAGCTCGCATTGCATCCAATATGGATGACCTGGCGCGGCGCCATGTCGCGGCTCAGAGCGCGATTGCATTCATGAATGCGGATACCTCCGACAGGGATATGCGGAACGCCCCGGAGCTGAAAAGTCCATCCATTCCGCTGATTTTTCTGTTGCTGGCGGTCTACACGCTGGGTGCGATTCCTCTGATTTACATAGTCCTAAAGCGTTCTGGGAAACGGGAGCTGGCTTGGGTCGCGCTTCCGGGCGTGGCGGCTGGCTTCACGGGCATTTTTGGGATTATGGGTGCGATGAACCGTCCGACGACCCCATTCGCCCAGCACCGCGAACTCATTGCAGGCACGCTGAACTCACCTTACTTCCGCTCGCAAGAGACATTTAGCATCTACAACGGTGCCGCCAAACAAGTGTTGTTGGATGTTCCATCCCGTGGCGCGACGATGATTGGGAATGGCTCAATCACTTCGAATGGCCGGGTGAGTGGGTTTGTGGATATTCCTCAGTGGGCGATGGCAACGACGAGTGTTGAGTCGCCAACGTACAACCTTAGCGGCAGTGTGAACCTTTCCCGCCTACCAAATGGCGACTTCAAGGTCACCAACAACACAAACTTTACGCTTGCGGGCGCATCCCTTGGTCGTAAGCTTCAGAACAACGTCCCTCTGGGGGCAATGTTAAAACCGGGTCAATCAGTGAATGTTGCACGAACAGAGCTGGAAGGGCCCGGCGGTCCTGGACAGCCATCCTTCGATGTGGGCTGGGGCTTTTCCATCAACGACCAGATTGAGAGTGGCTTTTCGGATGAGTCCGCGGTTTTGAATGGTTCGGATTATTACTTCAAAGCCCGAATTGTAGATGTCCCCAATTCCATCAAGCTGGACAACAAGCCGCTCAAGATTGTCCGTTCACAGCGGATGTTGTTTTTACGGTGTTCAGAGACGGCAATTAGGTAGTAGTTTTCCACCAGAATTTCTGCAATTCCCAATCAACCAAATCCAGCAATGATGAACTTGCCACGCACCTCCACAGTGATAGAATCTCAAGGCTCCGAGGGTTCCTGACGTATCGCCTAGGGACACGAAGCCTAAGGCTCGTGTCGCAGCGCGGCGGCCGATGTTGGTGACTGGAACTAATGCGCATCGTAATCATAGGCTGTGGACGCGTCGGCTCAACGGTAGCCCGTCTCCTGAGCCCTACCCACGACGTAACCATCGTCGACCGTACCTCTGACTCCTTCCGTAGACTTGGCACATCGTTCAAAGGCAAGCGCCTCGTCGGTCCCGCGACCGACATGGATGTTTTGCGTAAGGCTGGTGTGGAAGGCGCGGATGCATTTATTGCCGTCACGGATGGCGATAACCGCAACATCATGGCCAGCCAAATGGCCAAGCGTGTCTTCAATGTCCCAACCGTTCTGACACGGGTTTATGACCCCGTGCGCGCGTCCGTGTTCCAAAAACACGGCATCCACGTGCTCTGCACGACATCGATGGCCGCAGGCTTCTTCCGCGACATTATCGAAGGCAATGCCTGCGACACGTTTGCCGAACAGCTGCAAGCCTACTTGGATGCATCCGTACAGAAAGCCTGAGAGGACACAGACATGAATATCATCGTTGTAGGTGGCGGAAATGTCGGCTACTACCTCGTCAAAGACCTCAAGGCTGCCGGGCATAGCGTCATCCTAATGGAAAAAGACCGTCAGCGTGCTGCGCGGCTGTACGAAGATCTCGGGGATCTCGTTCGCCAGGGGGATGGCTGTGAGTCGCGCACGATGCAAGACCTCGGCGTGGGACAATGTGACCTCGTCGTGGCAGCTACCGGTGAGGATGAAGATAACCTCATCGTGTGCCAAATGGCCCGGGAGTGTTTTGGCGTCAAGCGGACCATCGCCCGTGTCAACAGCCCAGCAAATGAAGCCCTCTTTACCGAGCTCGGCATCACGACCACGGTGTCCAGCACACGCATCATCTTCAACCTGATCGAACAGGAAATCGAAACCGACCACATCGTCCCGCTCGCGGCACTCGCACGCGGAAACCTGGAAGTCGTCTCGGTCGAGCTCTCCGACCATTCAAAAATGGTTGGGCGAAGCGTGGGTGAGATTACCCTCCCGGCGGATGCCCATATCGTGGCAATTCTCCGCGGCGACAAGGGGATGTTGCCAAGTCCGAAGGCCATTCTTCAGCCTGGAGATGTTGTCCTGACACTGGTAAAGACAGACCGTGAATCCGAACTACACCACGTCTTCGAAGGCCACTAACATCTAAAGTTACATCTCAAAACAAGCCTTCCGGATACCCGGGAGGCTTTACTTTTTTAATGTTGCTACAGTGTATAGACCAATATGACGGAATCTCCTCAAATGGTGCGGTCGAGATCAGCATTCCGTCTACGTACACCGGCGTATTTCAGGGGCAAAACGCCTCTGCATAACCACAACTGGATAACATCTGCGATAATGTAAGAACAGGTATTTGTGCGTAATCGATGCGTACAAATGGCGTAAAACACGCATCCACGATTCCACGATTGGAGCAGCAATGAAAGCCGTTGTCATGGCAGGCGGTGAAGGTACCCGCCTCCGCCCGCTTACTACCAACCGTCCCAAGCCACTTGTGCCTGTCCTCGGCAAGCCCATCGCACAACACATCCTCGAGCACCTCAAGCGCGCTGG
>JBEEMN010000320.1:0-3132 GCA_041192625.1 Armatimonadota bacterium | reverse complement strand
AACAATCGCGCCACCAGACGGTGTATGGCGCACTGCATTTGACAACAGATTGACGACGACACGCAGGATGTCGCTTTCGTTGCCGTAAAGCTGGGCATCCATTGGTGCTATCTGGACATCTACATTTATGTCATCCGGAATCACTAGCTGCGACAACGCATGTGCCGCAAGCTCATCGGCGCGCATATAGACTTTTCGGGCCCCGAGGCTACCGGCATCCCCCCGTGCCAGCACCAAAAGACTCTCCACTAACTGAGCCATCGCATCCGCAGCGCCTTCGACAACACGAAGAGCATCAGAAAGCGCGGCGGGGCTCTGATCGCCAAGCAATGCAACGCCAGCAACGCCTTTGATACGGGTCAGAGGTGTTCGTAGCTCATGGCTGGCATCCGCGACAAAGCGCTTTTTCTGCGCGAAAGCCAGCTCAAGTCGCGAAAGGAGGACGTTCAGTGTGGATGCCAAAGCGGCAAATTCATCCGTACCGATGACAGGGAGCCGCTCAGAGAGCGTGGATGCCCCTATACGTTCCGCGGCGGCGGTCATCTGTTCGACAGGCTGTAGAACTCTTCGCGTAAGCCAAAATGCAACCCCGCAGGCAATCAACAGAACCAATGGAGAAAGCATCAGGAGTGTTCGATCGACCGCCTGAACTGAGCGTTCAATATCTGCAATCGGGTAAGGAACTTGGATGGCGCCGACGACTTTTCCATTTTGCCGATAAGCAACCGTCAGGATGCGAAATGGCTCATCATACGCAATGACACGCGTCGTCTGAACTGCTCTGCCAGATGTTGCATGGACTGCCCGTTGATCCCACGCAAGCAGCGTGTCTCCACCCGGAGGTGATAAGCCATCCAGCATAATCACCACGGGTTTATAGGGGTTTCCCCGGTTTGGCGCAGGCCCTCTCGGTGCTCTGTCAGCCGGCTCACCGCGCTGCAGGCGAGAGGCCGCGCGCTCTGCCCGGGTTGCCATTTCACGGTCGACCGTTCCGTAAAGCGTGGATGATGTTAGCTGCCGGACGCCAAGTCCTGCAGCCGTAAATACACCAATCAGAATCGCAGCTGAACCGATGATGAGCTGCCAGCGGATGCCTCCAAGTTTATGAAATGTCGGGATGCTCATTCGCTTTCTGGCCGCCGTACGCAATACCCTACACCCCAGATGGTGTGGATGAGCTTTGTTTGATGTTCATCATCCACTTTGCGGCGGATGCTGCGGATACAGACATCGACCACATTGGATGCCGTTGCATCGCAGGCCCAAACCCTGTTCAGAATCGCATCTCGGGTAAAAACATGGCTCTCCCGCTGCGCCATCGCGCAGAGGAGCTCATACTCCCGGAGGGTAAGGCTGATGTCTTCTCCAGCACGGGAAACGGTATGGCGCTGCGTGTCAATTTCGAGGTCGGTAATTCGAATAACAGCCCCTTTATGCTCGGAATCCCTGCGCGAAAGTGCGCGGACACGTGCAAGTACCTCACGAAAATCAAAGGGCTTGGCAAGATAGTCATCCGCGCCGGCATCAAGGCCACGAATACGGTCATCCACTGTTCCAAGCGCGGTTAGCATCAGGATGGGAGTTGCGATGCGCTCTGCCCGCAGCGTCCGGCAGAACTCAATGCCACCCATTCCGGGGAGCATCACATCCAAGATGATGAGCTGAAATGACTGACTCCGGGCTTGCTCGAGACCTGCCTTGCCATCGGTGGCAATGACAGCGGTGTACCCGGCATTTTGCAGCCCGGTTTGAATCAGCGCCGCAGTGCTGTGGTCATCTTCAACGATCAGAATGCGCATGGTCCTAATCATCATCCAGCGAATTCATGAAATGCCGGTTAAACGCGGTCCGGAAATTCATGCATTTTTCATTTATGTTGGTCATATTGGCATCAACTGGAGGTGTCGCTAAGTGCTAATGAAGAGTGTTTTCGGGCTGATGGTTGTCGGTTCCGTCATCGGTGGTGGAATAGCCATTTCAGGATTTTCAGAAAGTCGCGAGCCTTTACGAATCAAGCGAGTGGCAAACCCGATGCCAGCTACCCAGCCGAATTTCATCGTCATTTTGGGAGAAGGTCATGGCAACTCCAGCATGCCATTTACGCAAGACCCTGCGCTTCCGGATGCCCGCAACACGGGTGTAAAAATGCCAGCATTTGAAGCCGTTGCCAATAACGGTATACGATTTAGCCGGTTCTATGCAGCAAGCCCACGCTGTACGCCAACGCGCGCGGCGCTTTTGACGGGCAAGACAAGTGGCCGTCTGCAAATGACCTTTGTGAATGAGGGCCGCAAGGATGATGCATCCAACACCAAAATGCTCCCCCCACGGACATCCATGGAGCTCGCCACAACGGAGACGACACTCCCAGAAATGCTACAGAGTGCCGGATACGCAGCCGCCCATTTTGGAAAGTGGCATGTTGGCCGAACCAGCCCAGCAACGCACGGCTTTACCGAAAATGATGGCGCAAACAACAATGGCGGTCCGGAAAATGTTCAGGATCCTGCGACGTTGCAGACGCCTAAAAATGGCATCGCCGCTGCTGAGTTCATCAAGAAGCAAATCGCAGCGAAAAAGCCGTTCTATGTGCAGATTTCGCAGTATGCGAGCAAAGCGGATGTCGACCAGGAGCGCATGGACACTGTCCTTTCCGAGCTGCAGAAAGTGTTGAAAGAGGCTGGTCAGGCGGACAACACCTACATCCTGTACACGACCGACCACGGGACACCGGGCAGAAACTCGCCATTTAAAGCTGGCAAGGGATTCCTAACAGAAGGCGGTATCCGTGTGCCATTTGTGATCAGTGGACCGGGCATTCCAAAAGGCAAGTTTGTGTCGACGCCGGTCAGCACAATGGACATTTTCCCAACGATTGCTGAGCTTGCGGGTGTAAAAACGCTGCCAAAGGATCTTGATGGCGGATCATTGGCATCCATTTTGAAGAGTACAATATCATTTGATCCGAGATTGGTTCCTCCACTTACTGTTCCGTTTGTAGAATACGCAACACCCTCTACAATAACGGATTCTGCGAAAACCTTTTCGCGACTCCCAGAGCATCCACGATGACCACCGACTTCTCCGCCCGCACCCCCACGTGCCACTCCCGCAGGAACCCGGGCGGCTTCA
>JBEEMN010000319.1:0-3149 GCA_041192625.1 Armatimonadota bacterium | reverse complement strand
GCGAACGCCGTGCTTGCAAACGGTGGGACGGTGACCGGAGTTACAACCGAACACTTTCACGCGGCTGGCATCACGCATGCAGGGGTGACACAGTCTGTCATCACAACAGATATGCATTCACGTAAAGCGGAAATGATGCTCCACGCCGATGCCTTTGTCGCGCTTCCCGGGGGAATCGGAACGCTCGAGGAAGTCGCGGAAGCGCTCACTTGGGCACATATCGGACATCACGGAAAACCGGTGGGCTTCCTCAATGTGGATGGCTTTTACAATCCCCTCATCCAGATGTTAGATCAAATGGTGGCAAGTGGGTTCTATCGCCGAGAGCAGCGGGATGCCCTTGTTGTTGCTGCAACGCCTGAGGAACTCATCGAGAAGCTGCGGGGTGCCGCCTGGCCGGATGTTGCAAAGTGGGTGAGGTAGTCATCGGCGCGGTGTAACAAATCGATGATAATCTGCCGGAGTGTGACCGGGTGCGCTGATGCTCACGGTCTTAGCGGAGGCAGTGACATCTAGATGCAGCAACCAAATCGTGCCCAGCGCACATTGCTAGACATGGGCAGGTACCAATGGTTGGTCTTGTTCGCGGCGTGGCTTGGCTGGGGCTTTGACATCTTTGATGGCCTTCTTTTTTCCTTTGTAGCGCCTAACTGCGTCCCAACGCTGCTTCATATTCCGCTAGGAACTCCGGAAGCAAAGGCTGCCACCGCTGATTGGAATGGCATCCTAACCAGCCTCCTCCTCATCGGTTGGGCCATCGGCGGAATCCTTTTCGGCCGGGTCGCTGACCGGATTGGGCGTACGAAAACCCTGATGCTCACGATGCTTCTGTACTCACTTGGTACAGCGGCGTGTGCATTTGCGGTCAATATGCCGATGCTGATCTTCTTCCGTTTGGTGATCAGTCTTGGAATCGGTGGTGAGTGGGCGGCTGGGGCGGCGATGGTCGCCGAGGTTGTCCCTGAGAAGCGCCGCGTCGATGCCGGAGCCATCCTCTACACAAGCGCACCATTTGGACTAATGGGAGCAACTCTTCTTAGCCGCTGGTTTGTTGGCGACCTCTTCAAGGAAAGCCCTGAGCTCTCGTGGCGTTATCTGTTTCTGTGCGGACTCATCCCCGCGATGGTCGCCTTCGTGGTCCGAAAGTACATCAAAGAGCCGGAACAATGGAAAGATGCCACAACTACACGGACGGCAAAAATCTCCGACATCTTCACACCAGAGTTTCGTAAGCGAACGATCGGCGCGCTCCTCCTTGCCGTCGTTGCATTGCTCACCTGGTGGAGCTGCAACGCATTCATAAGCGTCTTCACAACAGCTCTTGCACAAAAGGAAGCCGCAATCCGCGCACTGGATAAGCTCGGAACGGTTGGACTCGTCGAGACCTGGAAACTGACCGCAAATGCGGCATTCAATGTCGGCGGACTCATCGGGACACTGATCACCATCCCCGTGTCGAAACACCTTGGCCGAAAGGCGATGTTTGCCATTTACTTTGTTTCAAGCGCGGCAGCACTCCTTGCGGCATTTGGTATCAAATGGGCGCCTGAGCAACAGCTCCTGATGTACTTCCCGATTGGACTCTCCGTTTTCGGCGTCTTTGGAGCGTTTACCTACTACCTCCCCGAGCTCTATCCGACCTGGCTGCGCGCCACCGGCGCCGGGTTCACCTACAACACAGGGCGAATTGTTGCCGCCGCGGGACCGTTTATCGTCGGGACGATTGCGGCTGGTGGCTTGGATGCGATGCGTAGCGCCTTATTCATGGTCGGCTTCGCACCGCTCCTCGGTCTTCTTGCGCTGCTCTATGCCATCGAGACCAAGGGGCTCTCGCACACCACGACGCAACCTGAACAATCCGGCTTCTAAATCGACCGGGTGACGTACCTGCTTGGCTCGCTTTGGGGCATCTCAAAGATAATCGGTGGTCATCGCGCAGATTAATGCCCGCAACCGTGCATCGCGCATAGACATCGTTGTATTCTTTACGAGGGATGAATCGGCACTGCTGCCGCAACATCCCAACACCGGAGGTAACCATGTCGTCTTTTACACCACTTCGCTGGGGCATCATTGGATGCGGTTCTATCGCAAATCGACTCGGCAATGATGTCGTCCGCCTCGAAGACCACCAGCTGCAGGCGATCGCATCGCGGGATGCATCCAAAGCCGAGGCATATGCTGAAAAGTTTGGTGTTTTGACGCAGCACACAGGCCCGGATGCATACACAAATGTTGTAAATGACCCGGATGTCGACATTATTTACATCGCGACTCCTCATAACTTCCACAAAGAGCAAGCGCTGATGGCCATCGCCGCAGGCAAGCCAGTTCTCTGCGAAAAGCCATTCACGGTCAACACCGCTGAAGCCGAAGTCGTGATCGCTGCCGCACGCGAGAAGGGCACCTTCCTCATGGAGGGCGTCTGGAGCCGCTGCTTCCCAGTTTGGCGCAAAGTGATGGAGCTGATCGGCGCTGGTGAAATCGGCCATGCCCGGATGCTCTACTCTGACTTCGGCTACCGCGCGGGTAACCTCGGGGATGACCACCGCCTCACCGGCTACAACGCTGAGGGACGTCTCTTCAACCGCGAGCTTATCGGTGGCGGCCTCATGGACGTCGGCATTTACCCAATCAGCATCGCCAATATGATCTTCGGCAATCCTGTCGATGTCAAGGCCGTCGGCGTTCTGGGCAACTCTGGCGTGGATGAAAATGTTGGCGTCGTCATGGCCTATGCCAATGGTGAAGTCGCCACCGCAACGACCAGTATTCAGGTGACAACTCCGTTTACGACGACCATTCTTGGCACCGCCGGGCGCATTGAAGTCGAGAGCCCATGGTGGCGCCCGAAGGCATTTGTCCTCCACCGGGATGGCAAGGATGCTGAGCGCTTCTCCTTTGAGCATGAGGGGGAAGGCTTCCAGTTTGAGGCGATGGAAATCGCTGACTGCCTCCGTGCCGGCAAGACCGAGTCATCGGTGATGCCACTCAGTGACACGCTATCGGTGATGCGTTCCCTCGATGCAGTCCGTGCACAGCTCGGCCTCGTTTACCCTGGAGAGTAATATGGCAAAGCGTTTTCAACGGATAGCGCCAAGCCTGGCCGGCGTGGATGCGGCAGGTGTCGAGGCATTTCTTGACCGTGT
>JBEEMN010000318.1:0-3149 GCA_041192625.1 Armatimonadota bacterium | reverse complement strand
TGCACATCTGGATTCAAAGCATTTCCTGCACCGTGGGCGAACAGTCCCGAACTGTCGTATCGACACCAAATCAAGTACTTAATTTGCTGTATGGTAACTTTTATAAATAGTTTAGTTAACCATAATATATTCCCACTTAAGGCGGGTGAAACCTAGCATATTTAGGGATTTGTACATATCCATTTGTGGCCTACAACCTCGCCACCACAGCGAAAAAGCATCCGGAGAACAGGTGCACCCCTCGTTGTGGAGTACAAACAGAGGTTTCGATCATGACACAACGCTTGCTCGCACTGGGTACATTGATGGCCATCGCCACCATTGGTGCTCATGCACAAAAGACTTACACATCCGCATCCGACTTCCTCGCCGATGCAAAGCTCTCCTACTCCGATGACTTTACATCCGTCGCCGATGGCGCATTTACTGGAACCTACACAGCGCCCGGCGGAAGCGGACTTGGCTTTGATGTCTCTGCAACCAATGGCCTGTGGTCCGTCGGTGGTGGCAACATTTCGACATCCATGGCTGGTGATTCCCTCACCGTCAACTTCACTGGCGGCGTTAACATGGTTGGCGGATCCTTCTGGGCCGCGGACATGGATGGCGTTGCTACTCCAGGCACGGTTACGCTGACATTCTCGGATGGTGGAACCTACACAAGCACATCCAGCGCATTCTTTGGTTACTCCAATGCAAATGCATGGCTGACCAGCATGACGCTTTCCCTCGATTCTGAGTACATCGACAGTAACAGCTTCTCGACTTACCAATTTGGTTCCCTCGATGGCCTTACTGTTGGACAGGCTGTTCCAGAGCCAGGCACCTATGCCGCATTTGCACTCCTCGGTACCACCCTCGGAGCTGCCGTTATCCGCCGCCGCAAGCTGGCTGCAAAGTAAGCCACGAACTTTTCAGGAGACAATAAAATGAATACTCGCAATATGTTTGCATCCGTCATCGCACTTGGCGCTGTCGCAATCCCGATGTCTGCTGCTCAGGCACAAACGCTGAACGACCCAACCCTCAAGCTCGAGACGCTGGTCACTACTGGAATCCCAATCGCGACTTCGTTGTCGTTTATCAACTCGACCGACTACATCGTATCCACAAAGGGCGCTGGTAAAATCCGTCTGTTTGCAACCGGGCAGACCCCAGTTGATCTCACCTTCGATATCCCTGCATCCACTTGGACAAGTGTCGCTGCTGGCAATTACCCAAACCTTCCAGTCAATTCCCTCAGTGAGCGTGGACTCCTCTGCGTTCAGCTGCACCCAGACTTTGCAACAAACAAGTATGTCTACACCTATGCGACTGAATCCAGCACAGGTGCAAACGTCACCCAAGGTGGTCAAACTGCAACAAACCTCGAACTTTCCAGTGTAGCACCACTTGGTAACCGTGTTGACCGCTGGGTATACGACTCAGTGGACAAAAAGCTTGTGTTCGACATGAACATCATTAAGCTTCAGGCGCTGCAGCCCCTAGATGCAACACCAATTGTCCCGACAGGGGATGCAAATGCAACGCTGCGTGGCAACCACAACGGTGGCATCATCCGCTTCGAGAAGAAGGTTGCTGGCCAGCCAGCTCGCATGTTCGTCATCATCGGTGACAACGGACGCCGCGGCATGATGCAAAACCTCGAGTATGGTCCAACCACGGGAACGACACGTATCGCGGATGTCGGCGGTCATGGACCAGAGCCGGACAACCGTGCACTGACAGGTGTTGTGATCCGTCTCAACGATGATGGCACAATCCCGACCGATAACCCGTTCTACAACCATTCGTTGACATTCTCCGGCCAAACGGATGCTGGTCTTCAGAACGAAGCGGTAGCTAACCTCAAGCGTGTCTACGCCTACGGAATCCGTAACTCCTTTGGAATGGCAGTTGATCCATTTAGTGGCAAGCTGTGGGAGTCTGATAACGGCGATGATGCCATGGATGAAATAAACGTCATTGGAAGTGGCTTCAATGGTGGCTGGATTCAGTTCATGGGACCAAAGTCACGCATTGGCCAGTTTAAGTCCATTGAGGCTGCTAACCTCACCGGTACTGCACCAAATCGGGGGTCATCCCTCGGAAACCAGAACCGCTACCCAGTCTCGAACATCGCCGCGACAACCGCCATTGGTGAGTCCCGCCTCGCCAATATCCCAGGTGCGACGTATACAGATCCCGTCTTCTCGTGGAAGTACTGCATTGCTCCAAATGCAATCGGCTTTGTCAATGGCAATGGCCTTGGTGCTAAGTACAACGGCAACCTGATTGTTGGTTCTGCACGTGGAAACAATGCAAACAGCCCCGCATCAGGTGTCCTGTTCCGCTTCGTGCCAAATGCAGCGCGTACCGGATTTCAGTTTGCAGATCGTCTCCTGAATGACAAGGTTGCTGACAACCTCGCTAAGGGCGGCACGACTGAGCAGAGCAGCCTGATTCTTGGAACGGGCTTCAACATCGTCACCGATGTAGTAACCGCTCCAGATGGCAGCCTTTACATCCTTGGGATGACCAGCAATGGCTCCGGAAACGTCTTCCGTATCACCAAGAAGTAGTCTCTGGATATTCAAGGTAATGCCCCTCCCGTCAGGCTTTCTGGCGGGAGGGGTTTTTATGCTTACTTCTTGACCGGAGGAAACAGCTTCGCCATCAGGAATTTGTCGATGCGGTTCATGACAGGGGTGATGGCAATGGCGAGGAGGAGGGGGAGGAGAACCAAAATGAAAAACGTGAAATTCGGATGCAATCCAAGATAGGCGCGGGCTTTATCAAATGTGATCCCGTGAGCGACAAACTTGATGTGTAGTAAAAACAACGCAAATGAGTACCGTGACAAAAACGTGAATTGTCTCCCTATGTTCCAAATTTTGGAAGTTAGGTCGAACTCGGACAAGCCGTAAATCACAATAATCGTTGAGGTGATTAGCAATCCTCGTTCCATGTCCGGATTTCTACATTGACTCAACCCAAACGACAGGGCCGAGGCAGTCATGAATTCACGTGGAATCAGTTTCTGGGTGCGTAAGTAACAGAGTGAACCTATTGCGAACCATGGCCAAAAGCCTATGAGCCACGTTGAGTTATCAAATTGGAGGCTGTGTGCATTCGCAAATATTGATGAGGCAACTAAGAGTGTGGAACTT
>JBEEMN010000317.1:0-3151 GCA_041192625.1 Armatimonadota bacterium | reverse complement strand
GCCAAACTGGGTTCCCCAGTCACCAAGGTGGTTGTCCCCGATGACGTTGTAGCCGAGGGCCTTGTGGATTTTATAAAGCGAATGTCCGATGACGGTGGTTCGGAGGGACCCAACGTGCAATTTTTTGGCGATGTTTGGGCTGGAGTACTCGACGATAATGGTCTGTCCTGCGCCAAGGCTTGCATCGTGTCCGAAAGCATCCGGGGCCGCGGCTATATCGGCATACAGCTCGGTCGCAAGGGCTCCCGTGTCGACCTTAAAGTTAACAAAACCACCGGCGGCTTCGACAGAGCGGAAGAGGGTTCCGGATGTTTCGATGGCATCCGCGATTCGCGCGGCGACATCCGGGGCAGGCTGGCCCAGCTCTTTGGCAATAGGAAAAACGGCGAATGCGAGGTCGGCAAGCTCACGCTGCTTTGGCTCCGCGAGCTGGATACTGGCGGCAGGCGCAATGCCTGTCGCCGCGATGAGGTCCCGTGCGCTGCTCCGCAGCAAATCGTAAGCATTTGACATAACCGTCTATCTTACCGAACACACCAGCAGGTCATCGCGGTGGCACCTTGCAAATGAAGGTCACGAAGCTCTTTCGGGTCCTAAAATCCAGTATGCACGCGGTGCGTGCGGACCTAATGTTCTGGAACCATTTCACCCGATTCTTGGTCATAATAACCAAGTGACCTATAGGGGCGACGGGAACCAACATCGGGGCCGGTTCGTATAGGATTGTGAGATACAGAAATGACAGAATCTGCAAATACATTGTTTGAGCGCCTGATGCGTCGGCATCAGCGACAGGCGTACCACGTCGCCTACCGCTTGACTGGTAACCATGCGGATGCCGAGGATCTCGCACAGGAAGCATTTGTGCGTGCGTTCCGGTTCTTTGACACGTACCGCCGTGACCTCCCGTTTGAGAAGTGGCTGTTCCGAATCATCAGTAACCTGTTTGTGGATGACATTCGTCGCCGTTCCCGTATCAAGACCAAGTCCTTGGACGAGACGATGATGATTGATGGCGAGGCTGCGCCTGCGATGGAAATCGCGGACAGTACGCTTTCCCCAGAGCGGCTCATTTTTCATGAGGAGCTGGATGACAAAATCCACTTCGCTTTGAATCAGCTGCCAGTCGAATTCCGACAGACAGTGATTCTGGCCGATATTGAAGGCAAGTCATACGAGGAAATCAGCGAAGCCCTCGACTGTAATATTGGAACCGTTCGCTCGCGTCTCCACCGTGGGCGCAAGCTGATGCGAAAGCACCTGGAAGGTTTTTCGCTCTAGTACCTGGTCACCGCCATGTTCAAGTGTCGCAAGATTCAACCAAAACTCTCTGCATTCATCGATGATGAGCTGCTTGACAGCGAGCGCGCCGAGGTGGAAGACCACCTCACTGCTTGCAGCAAGTGCCAAAGCGACTTAGAGCAACTAAACCGCACCAAGTCACTGCTGAAAAACCTCGGTGCCGCCAAATGTGACCGCGTGAAGTCTCTGATTGAGCACAGCGCATCCCAAGCGGCTCTCGAGTTTTGCTGTAAGCCATTCCGTTTCCGGACATTTGCGGCAGCAGCGCTTTCGATGATTATTTTGTGGGCGGGTGCCGAGCGCCTGAGTAATCAGGATAACCATGCGGGTCCTCCCGTGTCACGTGCGGCGATGGTCCCACTTCCGATGTCAAGCCCGGTTGATCAAACTGTGTTCCGCCTCGAAGTGAAGCCAAAGTCAGCCGTAGGCGGTGCGCCTGAGAGTTATCCATGTGAACAAGGGCAGCCTCAGTGCATCGATGTCCCTATCAGCCGCGGAACGGCATATATGCCTGTTTCGTATAAACCCGGTAAAGCGATGTCCTTTGGGCTCGCAATCACCCATTGAAAACCATTAGGAGAAACCCAATGCCGAAATTCATCACCGGTCTGCGGCAGCTTCCATTGCCGATCGTTGCAATCAGCTGCTCCCTCACCGCCATCGCGATGTTCCTCTCGACGGGACAACCTCTCCAGGCGGATGACCCTAAGCGCGCCCAAGCGGAAGACCGGGCCACAGCCAGCTCGCTGGAAAGCGCATTTATTGATATTGCTGAGAATGCCGGTCCAGCTACGGTTAGTATTCAGGCGGAAGTCGCCGCACCGCGCGGAGGTGGCATCCCCGGTTTTGGTGGGGATGGTGAAGGCGTTGACCCATTCGAGTTCTTTGGTCAACCCCGACGTCAAGGTCGTGGACAGGGTCAGGATGCGCCTGCGCCGCGCACCGGTACAAGTGTAGGTTCTGGCGTAATCGTACGTGCCGATGGCTACATCCTCACAAATGATCACGTTGTTGAAGGCGCCAAGGATGGCAAGGTAACCGTCAAGTTATCGGATGGCACAGTCCTTAATGGCACGGTCAAGCGCGATATGCGTTCGGACCTTGCCGTCGTCAAAGTTGAGTCGAAGAAGCCACTTACCGCAGTCAAGTTTGCCGATAGCGGCCGGCTGCATGTTGGCCAGTGGGCCATTGCCATCGGGTCGCCGTTTGGTAAGGAAAACACGATGACCACTGGGATCGTGAGCGCCCTCCATCGTAAATCCGACATCTCCGATGGTGTCACAGGACGCTTTTATCCATCCCTGATTCAAACGGATGCGGCCATCAACCGTGGTAACTCTGGCGGCCCGTTGTTCAATATCAAGGGCGAGCTGATCGGCATTAATGTCGCAATCTACTCACCAACCGGCACGAGTGTTGGTATCGGATATGCGATCCCATCCAACACCGCGAAATATGTCTCCGAGCAGCTGATCGCCAAAGGTAAGGTCACCCGCGGCTCGCTTGGTCTGGTCCCTCAGGACATCACAGCAGATGAACGTGGCATCGTGGGTACATCCACTGGCGCCTACGTCAAAGAAGTGGTTGTCGGCGGCCCCGCGGATAAGGGCGGGATTCAGGCTGGAGATGTGATTACAAAGATCGGTGGTACGCCGATCGTGGATGAAATCACGCTTCGCGATACGGTTGGAAGCACCGCACCGGGCAGCAAGGTGGACATCAACTATCTTCGCGATGGCAAGGCACGGTCCACATCGGTGTCTCTAGGTGAAATCAAGGAAACACAGCTTGGCCAAGAAGCACCTACAAGCGCGCCGAGCAAAGTGAAGTCTGCGGTCGAGAAGTACGG
>JBEEMN010000316.1:0-3152 GCA_041192625.1 Armatimonadota bacterium | reverse complement strand
GTGTCCCTGGCAGCCCTTGGTCTCTATCCGCACATTTCGGCCGAGTTGCGACTTAGGCTGGCATATGCAGATCTGGTTGTCCACAAGCAGCTGGTTGCGCGCGGACGTGCGGAATCTGCGGCACGCTTTGTGGATGCTGCTCTTGCCTATGGAGATATGCTACTTGCTCAGTGGGGGATGGAAGAAATCGCCCTGATAGATGCGAATACACCATTTCTGCAGGAGGAGCGGTACACTCGTCTGGTTCAAACGGACCCACAGGAAGCAACTGGCCGCATCATGGTACGTCTCGGAGTCCTTGACACACTCCTCGGACATCCTCGGACGGCTGTACGCCTCCTCGCTGATGGTAGAGACACCTGCATCGCAGAACGTGATACCACCGGCGTAAAGTGGGCCGAACGATGGCAGTCCTATGCCGCTACGATGCGAAAGGAAGGACGCCAGTTGGTCGGTATTTGGGAAGACTAAGCGTCCTATGCCTCTCGATAACTTTCTAATCAAGCGGGAACACACCCTCCTCAGATCTGTGCTTGATCACTCAATGGACGCCATCATTGCAATCGATGGCGACAGCACAATCATCGAGTTCAACCGCTCTGCTGAGGAAATGTTTGGCTGGACCCGTGCCGTAGCAGTGGGGAATTTTCTGCACGAGATGATTATTCCCGAGCAGCATCGTGCTGGGCACCTTGCCGGAATGGCCCACCTCCGCGAGTCGGGTATCGGTCCAATCCTTGGAAAGCGCCTTGAGCTCATCGCACAAACGAGTGCAGGTGTTATCTTTCCCGTTGAGCTCACGGTAAGCGCCGTGGATGGCGACATGATTTACGTCGCATCTCTCCGTGACCTGACCGACCGTAAGCTGGCGGAACAACACATCGAGCGCTCAGATCGCCTCTTCCGTGCCATTTCCACCGCAAGCCAGCAGTACATCCGTGAGGGAAATGTTGACGAAACATTTGCCATCGTTCTCAATGAAGTCCTGGACATCACGGAATCGGAATATGGTTTTGTCAGCGAAGTTCTTTACGAGCCAACCGGTGAACCTTATATTCGGACATACGCCCTCACAAACATCGCATGGAATGATGAAATGCGTGCGATCTACGATGCGATGGCGCCAAATCTTGAGTTCAAAAACCTGAAGACTCTCTTTGGAACCGTGTTGACGACGGGGGAAGTGGTCATCGCCAATGACACAGCAACAGACCCTCGACGTGGCGGTCTGCCTCCCGGACATCCCCAGCTGGATCGCTTTTGCGGACTTCCGATTCACCATAGTGGTGAGCTGGTCGGGATGATTGGCCTGTCAAATCGCCCGCAAGGCTATGACCTTGCGCTGGTGGATTTTCTTGAGCCATTCCTTGCGGCTTGTGGCAACATCATCGTCACGTGGCGCGCTGACAAAGCACGGGTTCTGGCTGAGGCGGAGCGTAAATCTGCCCACGATGCGCTGGAGCTGGCCCGGCGTCGGGAAGCCGAAATCAGCGCTGTCATTCAAAACAGCCTGCTCCTTCGACGTAAACCCGTCCTGACACCGCACGGCATGGATGTCGGCGTTTGTATCATGGGCTTCACGGCCGTCACGGGCGATTATTGTGATTTTGTTACGTTCAATGACCGCTTTGACATCGTCGTTGGGGATGTCATGGGCAAGGGCGTAACCGCGGCGATGGTTGGTTCTGCGGTCAAGGGACAGCTCCACAGGGTTGTTCGACGACTGCAAGAACGGACGATGCTCTTTGGTAGACATCCGGAGCCACAGGAAATTGTCGGTGGACTACAGTCGGTTCTCACCCCGCAGCTGATGACGCTGGACAGCTTTGTGACGCTGACATATGCGGCATTTGAGCGTAGAGATGGCGCTGATTCCGTCACGGATATCACGATTGTGGATGCTGGTCATACGCCAATATTGCGTATTCGGGATGGTAACCGGACACATTGGCTGTCGGGTGACAATGTCCCACTTGGCCTGGCCGACCGCGAGTTTTACATGCAGAACAGCCATCAGGTCGAGCCGGGGGATGTCTATATTTTCTTCTCGGATGGCGTGACAGAGGCTGTGAATCCGGATGATGTCCCCTTTGGCAAGGATCGGGTTGAGCAGGTTTCTGTTGAGAGTGTGCGGGCGCGGTACGACTCTGAGCACATCGCAGATGCGCTGGCTAAAGCAGTGATGGTATGGACGGGTGAACGTATCGATGACGACATTACGATTGTTGTTGTCAAAATCGATGAGGCTCCCAGCTGTGTTGTTGTGCGCAAAGAGCGTGCTTACTGTGAGTTTCCCGTCGAGTCATCTGAGCGGAATGGCTTCGCAGATTTCCTCGAGACGTATCTTGGAGATGTTCCCGGCATTACGGACTATGACCGCCACGCAGTCATCATTGGCGTGACCGAAGCAGTGAACAATATCGTCGAACATGGCCTCGTGTTTCAAGCGAACCAAAGAATTCAACTGGAAATCGAAGCTCGGATAACCGATATAGAAATTGTGATTTGTGATCGAGGGCGGGAATATGCTGAACCGCCTATCAAAGAAATTAGTATTGATGACAACCGTGAACGCGGTTACGGTTGGATGATTATGCGGAGATGTTTTCAGGATGTCGCTCTGGTACGAAATCCGCTCGGCTACAACATCCTTACACTGCAACGCAAAGTAGGAACCGTCTCTGGAGACGTAGCCTAGTGTGCTTTACAAACGAGTTTGGTGAATAAAGGTAACAGAATGAAACTGATCTCACAAGATTTCAGCCCACGGATTCGTTCTGTGGCGATTGCTGGCAACGATGCCGCAGACGTCACAGTGCGCCTCGATTTGAGTACGGTTCCAGTGTTCAAACAGCAGATTCCAGCAGCGATTGGCGAAGCTGAGAATGTCATCCTTGACCTCTCAAATGTCGCATTTGTGGATTCCAGCGGGCTGGGAGCCATTTTGTCGTGTGTTCGGGACCTCACAGCAAGCGGTGGTGATCTGAAGATTTGCTCGGTGCAGCAGCGTGTGATGGTGATGTTTGATCTAGTAAGACTCCCTAAGATTATTGGAATTCATGAAGATGTCGATGCGGCGAGAGCTGCATTTAGTAGCTAGAACAAGCATTACAATGCATGTGCATTGAGTGGAAACTGATTTTACGTAGGGG
>JBEEMN010000315.1:0-3157 GCA_041192625.1 Armatimonadota bacterium | reverse complement strand
CGAAAGTGTCTGCAGGATGAAGAGGCTTAGTTGGGCCAGCGCAACCAGTGCCAGCGCGCCAACGACGGCGGCGAAGGGGCCTTGGTTCCGGGTGCGGATAGCGAGCGGGATTCCACAGAGGGCCAGCCCGATACAGATTAGGGGGATGGCGGGTTTGCTTTGCAGGGCGGTCTCGAGCTCGCGTTTACGCTGTGGGTCTGCGGAGAAGCGGAGCATTGACTCAATGTCCGCGCGCGAGCGGTTTTGGAGCTGTTCTCCGCCGCTGGTGATGACACCGCTTTGAAAGTCGGCATTTAGCGCGAGGAGCTGTCGGTCTGCGTGGGCATCCCAAATCGTGCGACCATTCCTGTCAAGCGCATGGATGCTGGCATCATTCAGGATCCAAGTGCTGTTGCGATATTCGGCGGTTGGGGCGATCGTGATGCGTGCCGAGCCGCCATCCGTTCCGCGATCAAGCACCGTCACCTGCTCCATTTTGAATGCGGTGCGGTCCAGCTTGCGTGTCTTCCACCAGGAGAGGGTGATTGGGCTGACATTGAATGTCAATGAGCGGTCGATCGTGGTGCTTGGGAGAGCAGTGAGCCAGCCTTCGACATTGGTTTGCGCAGCCCAGGTCCTCGGAACGATGCGCTCGGTGAGAGTGGATGCAACCAAGGCACACAGACATCCGAGGACGATCACCGGCGTGGCTTGGCGGATGATTGGGATGCCGGCGGCGCGGAGGGCGGTCGTTTCACCATCCCGTGTGAGGCGCGACCACGCAAGTCCTGGGGCGAGTGCGCAGGCAACTGGGAGCGCTAGCTGCATCGCCGTGGGGATATTGAGGATGAGCAACCGCCCGACGAATGAGAGTGGCCAGCGTTCGCGGAGGAGCTGTTCGAGGATTGCGTAGAGTGTGTTCCCGACGAGCATCACAAGAAACAGAAACAAAC
Source organism: Armatimonadota bacterium (assembly GCA_041192625.1). Taxonomy (GTDB): domain Bacteria; phylum Armatimonadota; class Armatimonadia; order Armatimonadales; family Armatimonadaceae; genus CAIRTT01. Next base: position 2,225 of record JBEEMN010000315.1, on the reverse strand, counting down.
CGATGGCCAGCGGCGTGATGAGCTCGCGGGTGATCATTCGGTCGTGGATGCGGAACACTGGCTAGATTGTACGGGGTGGGGTGGGGTGCGCCAACTGGAGGTTGGAAATGGTTGTGATGTCTATACCCACTGCGTGTAAAGTGATACACTGAACCCAGTGAATAACATCCTTCCGCACTTGCCACCATTTGAAATCAAGCCATCCCATGTGCCATCCGCGTTTGTCGTGGCCCAGGGAGAAGACACGGTTGCGAACAAGTTAATCATCACGGGCAAGGATGCCGGCCGAGAGCTCCGCCGTGCGATTGCCGCGTATGTGGAAGATCTGGAGCCGACGGGTGTCTGTGTCCTCGATATCGATTTGTCAGGTGTTCTCATGATCGATGTCGGTGTGGCATTTGAGCTCAACAAAGCGAGGACATCGGTGCAGCTGATGGAAGATGGCATCGGGTGCTATCTGGTATTGCGGGGTGTCAGTGTGCAGCTGCGTGAGACATTGCGCGCATTAATGCGTTATTTGGAAACGGTTTGGGTTGTTTACTTGGATGGCAGTGACATCCCGGAGGTGCTTGGCGAGCTAAGCCGTGAGCTTCGTGAGACATGGGAGTTTGCGGTGGCGCGTGGGTCGCTCGATGCCTCTGCCTTTGATGAGATCGCAGAGAAATCGGGTGTGAAGATTGCGGCATCTGCGCGTTCCAACCGCCTCACGAGTTTGAGTCAGCTGCATTTGTTGGTCAAGGCATCCGAGTCTGGTTTCGATGGCGCTAGTGGAGATACAGGAGTTCAGCGCATTGGCCGTAGCCGGATGTTTTATCCTGTGTGTTGAACGTTTCCACAATCTAAAAAGGGTAGAGTTCAACCAAAATAAGATTTAATGTGCACCATTGATGGTTGAGGAAGTGGCGTAGATATGAGCACCAACACTGTGTTGCGGATGGTTCGTCTTTCCCTAGGGCTGAACATCGCTGTCCTCATACCCGTATGCACCGTCTTGATTTTGAACCTGACACCATTTGTTGATGTTTGGGGACCTGCCACGCCTGCGCGCGGGATTTTGCTGTCGATGTACGTGAGCATCCTAGTCCTGTCCATTGGTTTGTGGATGCAGAAGAATCCGATGTTGGTTGCTCCGATGCTTGCGATGCAGGTTTGCTACAAGGTCATGACGCCAATAACTGTCGGGACCATTACCAATCCTGTGGTGATTAGCAATCTCGTCATTGCAATTGTGCATGGGATCACCCTTTGGTACATCGTGAAGCACCACCGGGCAACCGCCAAGTAGGTTCGATTTTGCCATCGGCTTAGGTTGGTGCCGGTACGATCCGGGCTGCCCCTCAGGTGATTCGTATCCCTGAAAACTTTTTTCAAATATCCTTTCCGGATGTCCCCCAGCTGACAGAGTTTACTCTTGTGCAGCTATCCGCCCATATTATTTGCAGTCTGGTGGACTAGTTGTATATTGACATACGTGTATTCACTGAATATAATGAAATATAGTTTGATGGCCGAGGATATTTGAAATGACACCTACTCCACGAAACCGCTTTGCCCACCGTCGAAACGCAGCTCCCATCATGCTGGCGTGTCATGACCTACGGCCCAAGATGGTTAGCAGGCTTCGGAAGAGAGGGTGTCCTGAGGACCAGGCTGAGGATGTTGTCCAGAATCTCATCTACGATGCCATCCTTGCGTACAATCCAGCTGCAAATGCCAATGCAGCGGCCTACCTTTGGACGCAGCTCAACTGGTACATCAAGCGCTACTACGCAACCAAGACCCGGGATTGTCAGCGTTTCGTTGACACTGTCAATGAACTCGAAAAAACTGATTGGCTCGATGAGCATGCAGCGAAAGACCGTCTCATTGCCGACATGATTACCGATCAGAGTGTTGCGAAGCTGATCTATTCCGCTGTGCCGCTGAGTGACTATCCGGTACTCGATGCCATCGGTCACGGGTGGAATACCGCCGAGCTCGCGGATGCGCTGGGCGTTTCCCTCGAGGCAGCCCGCGCACGGAAGTCCCGCCTGATCAAGACACTCCGGCAGCGCTTTGCAACAGAAGACATCCTTTCCTAGCAAATTCTGCAAAACCTCCCACATGGATGACGCCTGACTCTCCTGACAGTTGCTATACTCATACTGTTCAGGACGGTCAGCGTTGTCCGCCAAACTTGGGAGCTTATCTGCATGCCGAACTTCCGTTCCTTACTTGCGAACCAA